>CAKTSC010000214.1 GCA_934597465.1 uncultured Dysosmobacter sp. | reverse complement strand
ATCCACGGAAGACCGAAGAAAGGAGAGCGGCGGACGGCCCGCCGCGGAAGCTGATATGGAGAAGAGGAAACGTCCCGGCCTGGGGAAGAACGTCCCCGACGGCAAACCCGACGACGCTGAAGAGCAGCGTCATCCCAGCCCGGAGGGCAACCCCGAGAGCGGCCCCAAGGCCGAGGGCATGAGCGTGGAGGAGATCCGGGCGAGGATCCTCCAGGACTTCCCGGAGGACGGGAATCTGACGGACATCCGGCTGGCGGATCTGGACGATGACGATGATGACGACGATTGGAACCTCCCCAACTGGGAGGAACTGAAGGATCTCAGCCCGGAGGAGCTCGACCGGCGGCTGGACGAGGCGCAGGAGGAGCTGCGGCGGCTGGAGGAGGAGCGCCAGAAGAACGACCGGCAGCGGATCCATGACCGGGTGGATCGCGTGATGGCCGCCCAGAGGGAGGCCCAGGAGAGGGCTGAGCCCATCCCCCTGCAGGGCGCCCGGCATCCCCGGCCGGAGGAGGCCGCTGACCTGGAGGATCTGCTGAACCTGGGGCTGTTCCCCGTGACGTGCGAGAAGATCACGGCGGGGGACAGCCTCACCGGCCGCTTCGTCAACGCCAAGGGGGGGCGCATCTTATTCCTGGCCCTGGGCGAGACGGCCGCCTTCGGCCTGCCATGCTTTGCGGAGCTGCCCGCCCTGGAGCGGGCCCTGCGGCACTTCGCCGACCGGGGCGACGAGTTCGATCTCTTCCAGGGCCCGGCGAAGGAGGGGGACGGGCCGGAGGTCTTCCGGGTGGCGGCCATGGGCTACGCGGAGGCGCCGCCGAAGGCCAGGCGGATCAGGGACAGCCATCCCGAGATCAGTGACCGGGAGCTGCAGCTGATCCTGCGGCGGCTGCTGAGCAGCCGGAACGGCGCGCCGGACGGCGGCACGCGGGCGGCCGTCAGTCCCGTCAACGTGCTGAACCGGCCCCAGCTGCGGGAGTTCTTCGACCTGACCCGCGCCGCCTATCCCGCGGACATGCAGGACTGGGCGGAGTCCAACTTCCAACAGATGGACAATCCCCAGGGCTCCGACGGCCGCCGCCACGCGGAGAGCGCCCTGCGCAAGATGCTCTCCGTGGACTGGAGCGTCCGGCCCGCCACCGCTCCGCCCCTGCCGGAAGTCCGCCGCAGACTGGACGAGCGCTTCTACGGCATGGAGAGCGTGAAGCGGCAGATCCTGGAGCTGGCGGCCCGCATCCGCCAGACCGGCACCCTGCCCCACCACGGCATCCTGCTGGTGGGGCCGCCGGGGGTGGGCAAGACCTCCGTGGCCACCTTCCTGGGGGAGCTGCTGGGCCTGCCCCAGCGGGTCTTCGACCTTTCCGTCGTCAACGACGGCAACGTGCTCAGCGGCAGCGGGCGGCTCTACTCCAACGCCCGCTGCGGGCGGATCGTGGATGAGATCGTCAGCTGCGGCAGCGGAAGCCTGGTGCTGGTCATCGACGAGGCCGACAAGGCCCACGGCGGCCGGGAGTACGGCTTTTCCCAGGATGTGCTGCTGTCCCTGGCGGACAACCGCTTCGTGGACAACTTCATCGAGGGGCGGGTGCCCATGGACGGCGTGCTGCTGATGCTGACGGCCAACGACGCCTCCCAGCTCAGCGAGCCCCTGCGCGACCGGCTCACCCGCATCGACATCCCCGCCTACACGGAGACGGAGAAGCGGGTCATCTTCCAGAAGCATATCTTCGCCCGGGCCATGGCCGACATCGGCCATCCCGAGGCCAGCCTGACCTCCGGCGCCATGAAATGCCTGCTCAGCGACTACGCCGTGACCCCCGGCGTCCGGGAGCTGGAGCAGGCGGCGGACAAGCTGGTGGGGGACGTACTCTTCCGCCAGGAGATGGAGGAGCAGAAGTCCGCCGTGCGGCTCACCACGGCGGATATCCGGCGGATCCTGGGGCCCGGGAAGTCCCTGCGCCGCAGCTTCGGCGAGGCTCCCGGCCAGGCCCTGTGCGTCGGCGCCAAGAACGGCGTGCCCACGGTCTTCCCCCTGCAGGCCACCGTCCGGCCCGGCAGCGGGCGCTTCGAGCTTTTCAACGTGCTGGGCCCCGGCACCCTGCATGCCTACTGCCGCATGGCCTACGAGGCCGTTCGGCAGATGACAGGCACGGAGCTGGACTGCCTGGACGTGACTCTCTTCGCCCCGGATCCCCTGCTGGACACCACCCGCAACGGCGTGGGCCTGGCGGCGGCGGTGGCCATCCTCTCCGCCATGCGGGACGTGACCCTGCGCGGGACGGAGCTGCTGCTGGGCGGCGTGGACGCCGCCGGCCTCCTCTATCTGGACGAGACGGACATCAGCCCCCTGCTGGCGCAGGCGGCGGACGGCAAGACCACCGTTTACAGCGCCCTGGGGGCCGGCGCCCGGGTGGGCCAGGCCACGGAGAAGGCCATCCAGATTCTGGAGTTCCCGACCCTGGATCTCCTCTGGGAGCTGCTGACCGCCTGGCACTGAGCCCTTCCCTGAAGGCGAGAGACCGCCCCGGCCCGCAACGGGCCGGGGCGGTCTTTTCCGCGCGGGGAGGGCTTCCGCCCGTCAGTCCACGAACTTCACCAGGGTATCCTTCCGGGGCGCGGGGGCGGGGATGTCCCCGGCGGCGTAGCCCAGGATGCAGTTGCCGACGCCCACCAGGGTATCCGGCAGGCCCCAGCGGCGCAGGAGGGCCTTGCCCTCCGGGGCGGCGAAGACTTCCTCGGCCCGGTTGATCCAACAGGAGGAGACCCCCAGGCTCCAGGCGGCGTTCATGAGGTTGCCCATGGTGAGGGAGCCGTCCCGCTGGGCGTTGGCGGCGGTGGTGGCGGCGGGATCCGCCAGCACGACCACCACGCAGGGCGCGCCGTAGAAGGGGTCGGCGTCCGCGTGCATCACGGCGGCGTTCAGGGCGGAGAGCCGGGCGATGTCCTCCCGCCGGGTCAGCACCGCCATGGTGACGCTCTGGCGGCCCATGGCGGAGGGGGCGTACTTCCCGGCCTCCAGGATGGCCTCCAGCTTCTCCCGCTCCACCGGGCGGGGGTCGTACTGCCGCACGCTGCGGCGGCTTTCCAGGATCTTCAGGGTCTCGTTCATGGGGCGTTCTCCTTTCCTGCGGCAGGGCCGCGTTCCTCCGGCTCCCGGGGGGGCGGGGCGCGCCCACGCGCTTCCCGGGGAACTTCCGGGGACAGTATAGCGCAGGGGGGGAAAAAATGCAATCCCCCGGGGGCGGCCGACTGGCCGGGGGGTGCCAAGGGGGTTTGGCGGCTTGGCCCCGGGATCGGGGCCGGGAGGGCCCGCCGTTCCGGCGGGGAGGGGAAGCAGGTGATGACCTGCGGCATTGGGTCCGGGATCGGGGCCGGGGATATCCCGCCCGATGGGCGGGGCGGGGGTTCCGATGAAGATCGGAGGCTTGGGGGGGGGG
>CAKTSC010000213.1 GCA_934597465.1 uncultured Dysosmobacter sp. | reverse complement strand
GCCATCCTCCATTCGGAGACCCGCATCGGAAAGAACTGCACCATCGGCCATGGGGCCATCGTCCACGGCTGCACCGTGGGGGATGACACCCTCATCGGCATGGGCTCCATCCTGCTCAACGGGGCAAAGATCGGGAAGCACTGCCTCGTGGGGGCGGGAGCCCTTGTTACCGGGAAGATGGATGCCCCGGACGGTTCCCTGATCCTGGGGAGCCCCGCCAAGGTCGTCCGTCCCCTGACGGAGGCCGAGCGGGAGGACAACCGCCACTCGGTGGAGTTCTACCTCTCCCATGCGGAGGGCTACCGGTAAGGGCTGCCGGATCCATGGAAAAAACGGAGCGGTGCGCCGTGAAAGGGCGCGCCGCTCCGTTTTCCGGTCTCAGTCCGCCATTCCTGGGAAGCGGCAGCCGCCCTCCCCGTAGGGAAGAAGGAAGCTGGGGCAGCCCATTTCCGCCGGGGCCAGGGCGTACATCTGCCAGAAGCAGCACACGCCCTCCGGCGTCAGGAAGAAGTTCTCTCGGTTGAAGCTCCGGCGGAGCTGGAGCTGCCAGTCCTCCCGCCAGCGGGCGATGCCCAGGGCCTCCCGCCGCCGGATCTCCTCCGCCGCGGCGGAGAGCAGAGTCTTGCGGAGGGGGCAGCGCCGGGGGAAGCAGGCGGAGAGGGGGATGGGGCAGCCAACGGCCAGATCCCAGGTGTCTCCCCGCCGCACGGCGCTGACCTCGCTGCCGCAGACCTCCCGGCTCTCGGTATAGAGGCTCCAGATGCCGCCTTCGTTGCAGGTGATCTCATAGCCCAGGACGGCGGTGCAGAGGGGCAGGGGGGCGCTGCAGGCCAGGGCCGCCCGGTGGGCTTCCACCGCCAGGGGCAGGAGGAAGCGCTGGCAGCAGCGCAGGTAGCACTTGGCCTGATGCTGGTAGTAGCGCTGGATCCGCCGCAGGGCGCGGCTGGGCTTCCCCACGGGCTGGGGCAGGGAGCCGGTGAGGCGCAGCACCGGGATGCCCTCCACCGTCCACTCCCGCTCCAGGGGGAGGGGTCTTGTATCCAGGTGCTGGAGATGTTCCTTCATGGCCGGCCTCCTTACCGCTTGATTTCCGCTCGCACCAGACTATGCGCTCCCGGAGCGTCCGGTTCCTGCGGACAGGGAGTGGGAGCGCTGTCCGCGGGGGAGAAAAATCTTCCCCGGAAAGGCCTTTACTTCCACGGTGTGAAGTGTTAAAATGGAACGGATGAAATCAGGAAATACCCCTGCCCGGCATGGCCGGCGCAGGCGCAGAAGGAGGCAGTTTCGTGGTGAAGATCGGAAAGAAAGAGAAAAGCGATCAGCTTTATAAGGCCATTTTGATGCTGAAGGACGAGGAGGAGTGCTACGACTTCTTCCAGGATCTCTGCACGGTGTCGGAGCTCCGGAGCATGGAGCAGCGCTTTGAGGTGGCGTCCCTGCTGGAGAGCGGCATGATCTACAACGAGATCCTGGAGCGCACCGGCGCTTCCAGCGCCACCATCAGCCGGGTGAACCGCTCCCTCAGCTACGGTACCGGCGCGTATGAGAAGATCTTCGCCCGGATGCGGGAGGAAGAGAAGCCCGGAGAGCAGGAATGAGCGCCTACGGCGCCCTGGCGGGGGCCTATGACGGCCTGCTGGCGGACGGGGATTACCTCCGCCGGGGGAAGGCCATCCTCCGCGCCCTGCGGAAGAGCCCAATCCCCGTGGAGCATGTGCTGGATCTCGGCTGCGGCACCGGCACCATCGCCTGCTTCCTGGCGGCGGAGGGCTACCGGGTGACGGCCACGGATCTTTCGGAGGATATGCTGGCGGAGGCGGCCCGGAAGGCGGAAGCCCTGGCGCGTCCGCCCTTCTTTCTGCACCAGTCCATGCCCCGGCTGCACCTGACGGAGGAGGTGGACGCCGCCGTTTCCACCCTGGATTCCCTCAACTACCTGACCCGGGCCTCCGACCTGCGGGAGACCTTCCGCCGGGTGGGACGGTATCTGCGGCCCGGCGGGCTCTTCCTCTTTGATGTGAACACGCCCTATAAGCTGCGGCGGATGGATCGGCAGCTCTACATGGACGAGACGGAGGAGAGCTACTGCGTGTGGCAGACCTTCTTCTCGGAGAAGACCCGGATCTGCACCTACCAGGTGGATCTCTTCCGTCCCCGGAGGGACGGGGCCTGGGAGCGGGAGTTCGAGGAGCACCGGGAGCGGGCCTGGACAGAGGAGGAGCTGCGGCAGTTCCTCACGGAGACGGGCTTTGCCGACATTCAGATCACCGGCGATCTCACCGGCTGCCAGCCCCGGGCGGAGGAGGATCGCTGGAACGTCCGCTGCCGCCGGGCGGCGGAGTGACGAGAGCCCCGCGGACGGCGGGAAAGGAGAAACGAATGAAAGATCAGTTAGTGCGGGCCATCAGCCGGGACGGCACGGTGAACGCCGTGGCCGTCACCACCCGCTGCCTCACGGAGGAGGCCCGGCAGATCCACCACACCCTGCCGGTGGCGACGGCCGCCCTGGGCCGGGCCCTGGCGGCGGCATCCATGATGGGCAACGCCCTGAAGGACAGCGGCAGCAGCGTGTCCCTGCAGTTCCGGGGCGGCGGGCCCCTGGGGCCGGTGCTGGCCATTTCCGATAACCTGGGCAACGTCCGGGGCACCGTGGGGGATCCCGGGGTGGAGCTGCCCCTGCGGCCGGACGGAAAGCTGGACGTGGGCGCCGCCGTGGGCACGGAGGGCACCCTCACCGTGATCCGGGATCTCAGGATGAAGGAACCCTACGTCGGCAGCGTGGCTCTGCTCTCCGGCGAGATCGCGGACGACCTGGCCGCTTACTTCGTGGAGTCCGAGCAGATCCCCTCGGCCTGCGGGCTGGGGGTGCTGGTAGACCGGGATCAGAGCGTCCGGGCCGCCGGAGGCTACCTGATCCAGCTGCTGCCCGGCGCGGGGGAGGATGTCATCTCCCGGGTGGAGGGCGGCGTTCTGGCGGCGGGAGCCGTCACGAAGCTCCTGGACGGCAACGACGATCCCGAGGCCATGCTGCGGAGGATCCTCTCGGACTTCGACGTGGAGATCCTGGAGAAGAGCCCCATCGCCTACCGCTGCGACTGCAGCCGCGCCCGGATGCGCCGGGCCCTTCTGAGCCTGGGGCCCCAGGAGCTGCGGACGATCCTGGAGAGCGACGGCCAGGCGGATCTCTCCTGCCGCTTCTGCGGCAGCCACCAGCTCTTCGGCCGGGAGGAGCTGGAGGAGCTCCTGCGGATCGCCCGGGAGAAGCGACCGGAAAAAAAGTGAAAAAGTCTGAGAAAAAAGGTTGACACGGACGGGGTGGATGAGTATAATAACTTTTGTCGTCTGACGAAGGCGGCAAGGTCCGGGAGCATAGCTCAGCTGGTTAGAGCACCTGCCTTACAAGCAGGGGGTCACTGGTTCGAGTCCAGTTGTTCCCACC
>CAKTSC010000212.1 GCA_934597465.1 uncultured Dysosmobacter sp. | reverse complement strand
GCCCTGCCCATAGAGGCCACGGCGCTCGGCAATCTGAAAATACAAATGGAGGCAGACCTATGAGTTATACGGAAGCAAAAGAAAAATACGCCGCTATCAGCATAGATACCGAAGCGGCGCTTACAAAGCTGAAAGCCGTTCCGGTCTCCCTGCACTGCTGGCAGGGCGACGATGTGCGGGGCTTTGACACCGACCCCACGAAGCCCCTGACCGGCGGTATCCAGACCACCGGCAGCTATCCCGGCCGTGCGAGAACCCCGCTGGAGCTGATGGCAGACATTGAGGAGGTGCTGAAGCTGTGCCCCGGCACGAAAAAGCTGAACCTCCACGCAAGCTACGCGATTTTCGCTGATGGCGAATGGGTAGACCGGGATCAATTAAAGCCGAAGCATTTTGCTCCGTGGGTGGAATTCTGCAAAAAGCACGGCCTCGGCGCGGACTTTAATCCCACCTTCTTCTCTCATCCTAAATGCGACCCGCTGACGCTAAGCTCTCCCAACGAGGAGACCCGCCGCTTCTGGATCGAGCACGGCAGGGCCTGCGTGCGTATCTCCCAGTATCTGGCGGAGGAGCTGGGGCAGGTCTGTACCATGAACATCTGGACGGGCGATGGCTTCAAGGACATTCCCACTGACCGCCTCGGGCCGCGCATGCGCTATAAGGAATCTATCGACGAAATTCTCTCCGAGCCGTTTGATTTTACCAAAGTCAAGCCCTGCGTGGAGAGCAAGGTCTTCGGCATCGGCGTGGAGAGCTACACCGTGGGCAGCGCGGAATTTGCCCTGAGCTACGCCGCCATGAATCGGGATAAGTGCATCCCGCTCATGGACAACGGCCACTATCATCCCACCGAGGTGGTCAGCGACAAAATTCCGGCGCTGCTGACCTTCTTCCCGGAGATCGCCCTGCACATCACCCGCCCGGTCCGCTGGGACTCTGACCATGTGGTGCTGTTCGATGACGAGACGAAGGAAATCTGTAAGGAGATCGTCCGCTGCGGCGGCTTGGACGGGCGGGTGTATCTGGCGCTGGATTACTTCGACGCCTCCGTCAACCGCATCGCTGCGTGGGTCACGGGCTTCCGCAATGTGCAGAAAGCCCTGCTGAATGCCCTGCTGACCCCCGGCATGACCAAGGAGCAGGATGCGGGCGATTTCACCGATCTGCTGGTGCGGCAGGAGGAACTGAAGACCCTGCCCTTCGGCGAGGTCTGGGCAGAGTATTGCCGCAGAAGCGGCGTGCCGGAGGACGGCAAATGGCTGCCCATGGTGCGCGACTATGAAAAGAAGGTTTTGGAGGCGAGAGCATGAAAGATATACTGACAGCGCCGTGGATGGTGGAGATGATCCGCACCGTGACGAACATGTATGACCACGGCTGGGACGAGCGCAACGGCGGCAACGTGAGCCTGCTGCTGGAGGGCGGCGAAGTAGCCGACTATCTGGACGGTGCGGTTTTGCGGGAAATTCCCACAGGTTTTTCCTGCCCCGAGCTGGAGGGCAAGTACTTCCTCGCCACCGGCACAGGCAAGTATTTTAAGAATGTGCAGTACGCACCGGAGGTGAATCTCGGCCTTGTGCGGCTGACAAACGGCGGCGAAACGGCGCAGCTTCTCTGGGGCTTCACCGATGTTCAAGACCGTTAAACGGATCATCGATTGGTGCGGGGAGTTCAAGGGGAAGCTGTACCTTGGCTTTGTGATGACCTTTCTCTCCCACATCTTCACTGCCATGCCCCTGGCACTGGCGGCCTACACCGTGGGATCGCTGGTGGAGGCCCGGATGGGCGGCGCGGCCTTTGACCGCGCTTGGGTCTGGCGGAGCGCCGCCATCCAGGTAGTGCTGGTGCTGCTGCGCTTCCTCTTTGACTACCTCCGGGCCCGGCTGGTGCGCACCACCACCTGTGCCGACGGAGACCGCTGCGACTATGCCATCTGCGGCGACCGGGATCCCTTTCTGCGGGAGCACCCGGAGTACCGGGACGCGCAGGGCTACCGGCGGAACCGCTGAGGGAGGGGAGGAGCATGAAGATCTACGGCTTCGGCCGGGAGAATGCCCTGGCCATCCTGCTGCTGCCGGGCACCTGCTGCCACTGGCGCAGCAATTTCGGCCATGTGATCCCCCTGCTGGCGGAGCACTACCGCGTTCTTTGCGTCAGCTACGATGGCTTCGACGAGACGGAGGAGACGACTTTCCCCAGCATGCTGGAGGAGACGGAGCGCATCGAGCGCAGCATCCAGGGGAACTGCGGCGGGCGGCTCCGGGGAGCCTACGACTGATCCCTGGGCGTCTCCTTCGTGGGGCTGCTGGCGGCCCAGGGGAACATCCACATGGATTACGGCATCCTGGGGAGCTCCGACCTGGATCAGCGTGGGGCCCTGGCGGCGGCCCTCCAATACCTGAACGGCGGCATGGGCTTTTCCATGATGCTGATGTTCGTCCTCTTCTCCTTCCAGATCTTCGCCAGCCTGGAGCCCATCAGCGACAGCGCCCACACGCTGGGCGTCATCGACGACGCCATGGATCAGCTGGACGCCCTGAAGGGGGAGCACTTCATCGACGCCGGAGGCCGGGACGTGAAGCCGGAGCACTACGACATCGAGTTCCGGCACGTGGACTTCGGCTATGACGAGCGGCAGGTGCTGAAGGACGTGAGCTTCCGCATCCCGGAGGGGAGCTCCACCGCCATCGTGGGGCCCTCCGGCTCCGGCAAGACCACCCTTTGCAGTCTTCAGGCCCGGTTTTACGATCCCCGGGGCGGCAGCATCACCCTGGGGGGTCACGACCGCCGGGAGTTCACCTGCGACAGCCTTTTGACCAACCTCTCCATGGTGTTCCAGAACGTCTACCTCTTCCACGATACCGTCCGGGCCAATATCCTCTTCGGCAAGCCCGGCGCCACGGAGGAGGAGATGATTGCCGCGGCGAAAAAGGCCCGCTGCCACGACTTCATTACGGCCCTTCCCGACGGCTACGACACCGTGGTGGGCGAGGGCGGCGGCACCCTCTCCGGCGGGGAGCGGCAGCGGATCTCCATCGCCCGGGCCATCCTGAAGGACGCCCCCATCATCATTCTGGACGAGGCCACCGCCAGCATCGATCCCGAGAACGAGCACCTGATCCAGGAGGCCCTGACGGAGCTGACCCGGGGCAAGACCGTTATCACCATCGCCCACCGTCTGGCCACCATCCAGAATGCCGACCAGATCCTGGTGGTGGAGGACGGCCGCATCGCCGAGTCCGGCACCCACGAAGAGTTGCTGCGGCAGAACGGCGTCTACCGCCGCTTCACCGAGATCCGGGAGAAGGCCGAGGGCTGGCATATCGCCACGGTGTGAGAATGCGGGAAATTCCAACGGATTGGAGAGCATACTGGTCGGAAAGATCAAAATAGTGTGCGATTTCCGGATGCGATCCCAGGAAGCCGTGGCTCCTCCCATGGGA
>CAKTSC010000211.1 GCA_934597465.1 uncultured Dysosmobacter sp. | reverse complement strand
GAGCTATGACGCGGAGGCTCTCTACTGGCTGAGCCGGATCATCAGCGCCGAGAGCCGGGGCGAGAGCCTGGAGGGGCAGATCGCCGTGGGCAGCGTGGTGCTGAACCGGGTGCGCTCCGGCGAGTTCCCGGACAGCGTCCGGGGCGTGGTGTTTGACCGGAAGGACGGCGTGCAGTTTGAGCCCGTCAGCAACGGCAGCGTTTACGACGAGCCCACCGCCCGCTCCGTTCTGGCCGCCAAGGCGGCGCTGGCCGGGACGGATATCGTGGGCAGGTGCCTCTACTTCTACGCTCCGGCCCTGTCCCAGGGGACGTGGATCCGAGCCAACCGGACGTACTACACCACCATCGGCTGCCACCGCTTCTACCTCTGAGGCACGGCCCTCGTTGACATTTTCCGGCGGCGGGATTACAATGGGCGTGAAATCATCATTGAGAAAGGGGCCCTTCCCATGCTGCTGTCCCAACACCCTCACACCCATTATGACAACGCCCCCGCCCACGAGGTCATCTGCCAGCTGCGCTTCCCCACCATCCTCTCCATCAACAGCATCGAGCCGGCGGAGTTTCAGGATCGCATCCGCTCCGTGCTGCCGCAGTACGCCAAGCGGGAGGAGCGCCCCGCCCCCAAGCTGATCCCCGGCCAGCCGCCCCAGATCCAGCAGGGGGAGGCCC
Organism: uncultured Dysosmobacter sp.; assembly: GCA_934597465.1. Taxonomy (GTDB): domain Bacteria; phylum Bacillota; class Clostridia; order Oscillospirales; family Oscillospiraceae; genus Oscillibacter. The sequence goes on along the minus strand of CAKTSC010000211.1, from coordinate 2,777 downwards.
TGCAGAACTACCACTTCTTCTCCGCCGACGGCAAGTGGAAGCTGAACCTCACCCGGGATTTCATCGCGCTCTCCACCCTGGCCTACCCGGGCTGGACAGAGTTCGCCCGGATGCTGGACAAGCCCCTGGCGGAGTTCATCCGGATCTACCAGCCCGCCTACTTCCAGCGGATCGGGCTGCGGTATGTGAACATTTTCTCCCGGAAGAAGCTGGGGCTGGAGGAGACCCCCTGGACGGAGCTCTTCGCCCCGGTATACCTGGGGCCCATGGCAGAGCCGGACATGGCCGCCGGGCAGGTGCCCACCTTCTCCGCCGAGTTCACGGTGAAGCTGGACTCCAGCTCCGTGGCCAAGGTGAAGGCCGGAACCGGCCGCCTGCAGGCCCGGCAGGGCAGCCCCGCCGATCCCGAGGAGAAGTATATCCTGGATCTGGATCTCTCCATGGGGGGCAAGCTCCCCTGCACCATTGCCGCCGGGGCGCTGGAGACCCTGCACGGCCACGCCGGGCCCCTCTTTGAGGGGGCGCTGACGGAGCCCCTGCGCCGGGCCATGGAACCGAGGTAACGGAAAAGACCGCCCCGCCGCGAAGACGCGGCGGGGCGGTCTCCCCTTCTCCCGGTCTGTCCCTCCCCCCGTCCGCATAGGATGGGAAGGGCGGCCCGGGGGCGGCCGATCCCCCGACTTTGTGAGGGATTTCACGGAATTCCGGTGATTTTCCGGCAGGATGGACGAATCCCGGCCCGGATCTTTTGGATTTTTTTGCAGATCGGGTATTGCAATCTGTCCGCCGCACACGTATAATGATATCCATTACACGGACAACTGGATATCCAATTGACATCTGCAGAAAAGCGGCCGCAAGGCCCGCCGACGGAATAACGCTCTCAGGCACGAAGACTGCAGACCGATGGAACTCTGGAGACATCCGCCCGGCGAGGCGGGGGCCGAAGGTGCAAGGGCGCGAGCCCTAATCTCTCAGGCAAAAGGACAGAGCAGTCTCCCGGCGGGTACTGGGAGCTCTTTCGTGATTCCGGGAGCGATACCTTTGGTATCGCTCCTGCTGGTTTTTGGGAAGTCCGGGGAAAGAGAGGGAATATCTATGACCATTCTGGAGCACATCGTCACCTTCTTTACAGGGCCGCTGAATACCTTCGCGTGGCTCTACGTCTTCCTGCCCTGCGCGGTGGCGGGCGGCTTCTTCCTGACCGTCCGCACCGGGGGCGTGCAGTTCCGCCGCTTCGGCTACGCCATGCGAAATACCCTGGGCAAGGTCTTCCACAAGCAGGAGGCGGGCCACGGCGCGGTGACGCCCTTCCAGGCCCTGACCACCGCCCTTTCCGCCACGGTGGGCACCGGCAACATCGTGGGCACCTCCCAGGCCATCGCCCTCGGCGGCTACGGCGCGGTCTTCTGGCTCTGGCTCACGGCCCTGATGGGCATGGTGACCAAGTACTCCGAGATCGTGCTCTCCATCGAGTACCGGGAGCGCAACGACCACGGCGACTGGGTGGGCGGCCCCATGTACTACATCAAAAACGGCATGGGCAAGCACTGGAAGTGGCTGGGCAGCCTCTTCTGCCTCTTCGCCATGCTGGCCTCCTTCGGCATCGGCAACGGCGCCCAGGCCAACTCCATCGTGGGCTCCATCTATAACGCCATCACCACCTTCGTCCCCGCGGCGGACAATGCCCGCAGCAAGTTCCTCATCAGCCTGGTCTGCGGCATCGTCATGGCCTTCCTGGTGGCCCTGATCCTCTTCGGCGGCATCAAGCGCATCGGCGCCGTCACGGAAAAGCTCGTCCCCTTCATGAGCCTTTTCTACATCCTCTTCACCCTCATTGTCATCGCCGCCCACGCCGGGAACATCGGGAAGGCCTTCCAGCTGATCTTCGCCAGCGCCTTTACCCCCCAGGCGGTCCTGGGCGCAGGCTCCGGCATCCTGCTGAAGCAGACCGTCATCTGGGGTATGCGCCGCAGCGCCTTCTCCAATGAGGCGGGCCTGGGCTCCGCCGCCATCGCCCACGCCGCCGCCGACACCAAGGGCCCCGTGGAGCAGGGCGTCTTCGGCATCTTCGAGGTCTTCGTGGACACCATCGTCATCTGCTCCCTCACCGCCCTCACCATCATCTGCAGCGGTGTGGAGATCCCCTTCGGTGTGAAGCCCGGCAGCGAGCTCATCATGCAGGCCTTTGCCACGGTCTTCGGCGCCCGCTTCGCCTCCCTTTTCGTGGCCTTCGCCCTGATGCTCTTCGCCTTCTCCACCATCCTGGGCTGGTCCCTGTACGGCACCCGCTGCACCCAGTTCCTCTTCGGCCTCAAGGCCACGAAGATCTTCCAGGGCGCCTTCATCGTGGTGGTGGTCCTGGGCTCCGTCGCCTCCCTGGATACCGTCTGGGACGTGGCGGACACCTTCAACGGCCTCATGGCCATCCCCAACTTCATTGCGGTCTTCGCTCTCTCCGGCGTGGTGGCGAAGGAGACCCGCAAGTTCTTCTCCAACCCCCTCCGCAGGAATTGATCCCCCTGCGCCCCCTGCGGGTCTCCGGCCCCCAGGGGGCTTCCCCCCCGAAAAATGGAAAAGAGGCCGGGACATCCTTTGGATGTCCCGGCCTTCTCTTACGCTTTCTCGCTCTCCCGGATGGGGATGATGATCTTGGTGACGTGTTCCTCCTCGTTGTTGATGTCGATGGGGGAGACGATGTACTCCTCGGAGATGGGGCCGTCCACGGTGTAGCCCTGCTGGTTGAGCCACTTGATGGCCTTCACGTGGGTCTGGAT
>CAKTSC010000210.1 GCA_934597465.1 uncultured Dysosmobacter sp. | reverse complement strand
CGGGTCAGCAGCTACGCCTCCCCCTCCTCCCTCCAGATCCGGACGGACGAGGAGCTGCAGCTCCTGCGGGATAAGGGGCTGACCCTACTCTACATGGGCCTGGAGTCCGGCTGTGACGATGTTTTGAAGCTTATGCGCAAGGGCCACACCTCCGCCGAGATCGTGGAGTGCGGCCAGAAGGTGAAGCGCAACGGCATCGGCCTCTCCGTTACCGCCATCACGGGTCTCGGCGGCCCGGAGCTGATGGAGGCCCACGCCGTGGACACCGCCAAGGCCCTGAACGCCATGAACCCCGAGTATATCGGCATCCTCACCCTGGTGGTGGAGGACGGCACCCCCCTGCAGGACTGGGTACGGGAGGGCAAGTTCCACCTGCTGACCCCGGCCCAGGTCTTGCAGGAGACGAAGCTGATGGTGGAGAACTTCGACTCCCCCGGCAGCGTCTTCCGGATGAACCACGCCTCCAACTACCTCTCCCTGAAGGGCACCCTCAACGAGGACAAGGAGGCCATGCTGGCTCAGATCCGCCGGGCGGAGCAGCACATGGAGACCCTCCGGCCCGAGGGGTGGAGGCAGGTCTAAAGAGGATTTTGCCCCCGTGTCCCAAGGAACATTTGGGTAAGGATCGTCCCGGTGCCCGTCCAATGGACGGGCACCGATGGCAAAGCGCCCCTCCGGCATCGCCGGGTGGTCGTAAAACAGTGAATCCTCCGTATGGTTCAGATCATACGGAGGATTTGCTTATGTCTAATCTGTAAACCTGCTGGCGGCGAACGGTTTGTCAAAAGTCCACAGGGGATAGCCGCATTCGCGGCGCAAGGGGGTATAGCCACCTTGACGGAACGAAGTGACGCAACCATTCTCGGTCATGCAGTTTTCTTCTGCTGACGGAGAATGAAGCTCCGCAGGACGCACTACTCTCGGTAGAGAGTATAGAAGTGCGCCCTTTAGTTCCTAAAGGGATTTTATCAGTTCGACAAATGGAAAGTTATGTCTCCGCGTATCTCTTGTAATTGGCATACAATCCCTTTGCAAAGCTCTTTAGCCACGTCTGCTCAATTTCATTTTCAAAAGAAAGTTCTTGTTCATATCCATAAGCGTTGCCATTATGAATATTACCTTTAACCGCAATATGTCCTCTGCCGCAAGCCATAAACTCTATATAACCATGCCCGCCATACGGTTCTTCCAATCTTGCTGAGCCTTCAAGCGTTTCATAAAGTTCATTTAGCTGTACAGTGAAATTTGCCAATTTCCGGACATCAATATCCATTATGGACTCAGCGGAAAATCCATAACTGATAACCTTTATGCTTAGGCTGGTATTTACCGCGTATAAAAAGTCATCTTGATGTAGCTCTGGATTGAATTCCAAAAAGAAGTGTTCTGTTTTCAATCTATACATGATATTCCCTCAAATTCTGATTTGTCTCGTACTTTTTAAATAAATTATACCAGAAAATTATGAAGAAATCTGCGTTTAGATAAGACCGCCCGGATATATTTGGCTCGGGCGGTCTCGGTATCAATCATAAATCAGTTCAAACTTCACGATAGCTTCTGCCTGCGCCTTGCAAGTGTTCATCTGACACACCCATTCCATTTGGTTCTCGGCTTTCAGCTGTTCGGTCACGCCGTTTCGTTTCGCCAGATCCGGCACGATCAGCTCCATGCGGTTTCGTGCTTCGACAATCTCGGCACAATACTGTCTTACGCACACCCGCTAATCGCCGGAGGGGCGTTGCGCTGTGCCTGGGGCAAAGCCCCTTTGCAACGGATCCTGTGCGCCCTTTCATTCGCTCCCCGCGGCTGCACGCCGCCGGGAGCGAGGGCTCTCCCGGAAAAAGGCCGCCCCGACGGGCGGCCTTTTCGTGAACTTACTTCTTGCCCTTCAGCGCCTTCATCCGCAGCTCGTGGTTGAGGATGGCCTTGCGCATGCGGAGACTCTTGGGGGTGACCTCCAGCAGCTCGTCATCCGCCAGGAACTCAATGCACTGCTCCAGGCTCATCTGCCGGGGCGGCACGAGACGCAGGGCGTCGTCGGAGCCGGAGGCCCGGGTGTTGGTGAGCTGCTTTTTGCGGCAGGCGTTGACGTTGATGTCCTCGCCCCGGCTGGCGACGCCGATGATCATGCCCTCGTAGACGGGGACACCGGCGCCGATGAAGAGGGTACCCCGCTCCTGGGCGTTGTAGAGGCCGTAGGTGATGGACTCGCCGGTCTCGGAGCAGATGAGGCTGCCCATGCCCCGGCGCTGGATATCGCCCTTGTAGGGGGCGTAGGAGTCAAAGACGGAGGCCATGATGCCCTCGCCCTTGGTGTCGGTGAGGAAGTCGTTGCGGTAGCCGAAAAGGCCCCGGGCGGGGATCAGGAACTCCACCTTCATGCGGTCGCCCACAGGGGTCATCTCCAGCATGTCGGCCTTGCGCTGGCCCAGCTTCTCGATGACGGAGCCCACGCAGTCCGCAGGGACATCCACGACGAGGCGCTCGATGGGCTCGCACTTCTTGCCGTCGATCTCCTGATAGAGGACGCGGGCGGGGGACACCTGGAACTCATAGCCCTCCCGGCGCATGGTCTCGATGAGGATGGAGAGGCTCATCTCGCCCCGGCCCGCCACGTTGAAGGCGTCGGCGGAGCCGGTCTCGGTGACCCGGAGGGAGACATCCTTCAAAGTCTCCCGGAAGAGACGGTCACGGAGCTGGCGGGAGGTGACGAACTTGCCCTCGCGCCCGGCGTAGGGGGAGTCGTTGACGGAGAAGGTCATCTCCATGGTGGGGGCGCTGATCTTCACGAAGGGCAGGGGCTCCACGGCGGTGGGGGCGCAGATGGTATCGCCGATGGTGATATCGGGGATGCCGCTCATGGCGATGATGTTGCCGGCGGTGGAGGAAGGCACCTGCTTGCGGGCCAGGCCGTCGAACTCATAGATGGAGACCGCCTTGGCCTTGCGTCCGGGGACATCGGGGTTATGGTAGTTGCAGACGGTGATCTCCTGGTTCTGCTTCAGGGTGCCCCGCTCGATGCGGCCGATGGCGATGCGGCCCACGAAGTCGTTGTAGTCGATGGAGGAGACCAGCATCTGGAAGGGGGCCTCGGTGTCGGCCTCCGGCGCGGGGATATACTCCAGGATCGTCTCAAAGAGGGGCTTGAGGTCGGTGCCCTCCACATCGGGAGAGTAGGAGGCGGTGCCTTTGCGGCCGGAGCAGAAGAGCATGGGGGAATCCAGCTGCTCGGGGGTGGCGTCCAGATCCATCAGAAGCTCCAGGACTTCATCCACCACCTCGTGGATGCGCTGGTCGGGGCGGTCGATCTTGTTGACCACCACGATGACCCGGTGGCCCAGCTCCAGGGCCCGGGAGAGGACGAAGCGGGTCTGTGGCATGGGGCCCTCGGCGGCGTCCACCAGCAGGATGACGCCGTTGACCATCTTCAGGATGCGCTCCACCTCGCCGCC
>CAKTSC010000209.1 GCA_934597465.1 uncultured Dysosmobacter sp. | reverse complement strand
CGCAGCTCGCCCACTTCCTCCTCCAGCTTGCGGAGGGCGCCGTCGGAGCCCTCCGGCCAGGCGAAGCCCGCCTTGGCGGCCTTGGACTCCATCTTCTCCGCCCGCCAGAGGGCGGGCAGGGTGCGGGCCACGGCGTCGATGGCGTCGGCGGTGGAGCGCTGGGCTTTCTCTTTGCGCTTCAGGGCCTCCCAGTTCACCAGGACTTCCTCGCTGTCTTTCACCTTCACGTCTGAAAAGACGTGGGGGTGGCGGTAGACCAGCTTGCGGCAGAGGCCGTCGATGACATCCTGTATGGTGAAGCCACCGGCTTCCGCTTCCATCTGGGCGTGGAAGATGACCTGCATCAGCACATCCCCCAGCTCCTCGCAGAGGGCGGGCATGTCGCCCTTATCGATGGCCTCCACGGCCTCGCAGGTCTCCTCCAGGAAGTTGCGGCGGATGGACTCGTGGGTCTGCTCGGCGTCCCAGGGGCAGCCGCCGGGGGCCCGGAGGATGCGCATGATCTCCAGCATATCCTGGTAGCTGTAATGTTCCTTCTGAAAATTTACCATATCTTTGCCCTCATTGCAAGAACTTTGCGCTTCTTTGGCGGCTTTCCGGCGGATCTGCCCGCCGTTTCCCGCCGTCAGCGCAGGTGCAGCAGGCGGATGAGCTTCTGCCCACCCCGGATATTCTTCACATCGTCCGCCCGCAGGAGGCCCAGGGCGATGACGAGGACGCCGTAGACCGCGACGCCCGCCAGGATCCCGCAGAGGGCGGCAATGGCGTTGGCGCCGTAGGCGCTGTGGCCGGAGAGGAGCTTACTCACCAGGGAGCAGACCGCCCAGGCGGCGAGGCCCATGAGAGCGGAGGCGAAGACCGGCCGGGCGAAGAGCCGGAAGTAATGGGGCTTGCGGGGGGAGTACTTCCAGACGAAGAAGAGGTTCAGCCCGGCGATGACGCCATAGCAGCAGAGGGTGGACCAGGGGGCGCCGTGGATGCCGATGTTGGGGTTGCCCACCAGGATATAGTTCATCACGATCTTCACGACGCCGCCCACGATGACGGTGAAAATGGGCAGATGCTCCTTGCCGTAGGTCTGCAGGATGGCGTTGGTGAGGATCATGAGGCAGACGAAGATGCAGGCGATGCCCAGGATGCGCAGGTGGGGACCGGCGGCGAGAGCGCCCTCCCACTGGGCGGGGAGCACCAGCACCATGATGGGGGTGGAGAGGACGGAAAGGCCCACGCCCGCGGGCAGGGCCAGGATGGCCAGGATGCGGAAGGCGGAGTTCACCGTGCGGCTGGCGCCCCGGTTATCCCCCCGGGCCAGGGCCGCGGCGGCGAAGGGCAGCAGGCTCATGGTGACGGGGTAGACGAAGGAGGACACCATGTTCAGCATATCCATGGCGTAGGAATACTGCCCCTTCAGGGCGGAGGCCGCCACCTCGGTGAGACCCAGGCCGGACTGGAGACGGCCCAGGATGATCTTGGTATCGATCATGGTGATGATGCTCATGGCGCAGTTGCCCAGGGTGATGGGCACGCCGATGGCCAGGATCCGCCGCAGGAGGTAGCCGCTGCTGTGGGGCTTATCGTCGGAGCGGTCGCGGTCGCGGTGGCGCAGGAGGTAGGTCACAAGGAAGATGAGGGAGAGGATAGTGCCCACCGTCACGCCGAAGATGGCGCCGGCGGCCACATACTCCATGCCGTCCGTCCCCCGGGCGGCCAGTTTGGCCGCAAGGTCGGGCTCCTGGCACTTCTTCAGGATGTACCAGGCAAGGGAGAGGCCGATGCCCAGCTTGCACAGGGCCTCCAGCACCTGGCTGACGGCGGTGGGGGTCATGTTCCCCTGTCCCTGGGTGTAGCCCCGCATGCAGGAGAGGACGCACACACAGAAGACCGCCGGGGCCAGGGCCCGGATGGGGGCCGCGGCCATGGAGTTGCGCTGGAAGTCCGCGAGATTCTGGGCCCCGAAGAACATCAGGCAGGAGCCCACCACGCCCAGGCCGAAGAAAAGCCAGATGGCGGTGCGGAAGAGCTTGCGCTTCTCATTGTCCCGGCCCTGGGCGTGGGCCTGGCTCGTAAGCTTGGAGATGGCCAGGGGCAGGCCCGCCGTGGAGATGGCCAGCAGCACGTTGTAGATCTCGTAGGCGGTCTGGAAGTAGGTCTTGCCCACCTCGCCCAGGATGTTGTTCAGGGGGATCTTATAGACGGCGCCGATGGCCTTCACGACCACCACCGCCGCCGTCAGGATGGCGGCGCTGCCCAGAAAGGACTGCTTCTTGCTTTGCTCAGACATCGATCATTACCTCGGATCCTAATGAGAATTGGTCACTTCCGGCTGCGGCGCAGGGCATCCGTCTGGGCCTGGAGCCGTTCGATGCGTTCCTCCAGCCCGTCGATGACCCGGAGCTTTGCCAGCAGCTCCTCCGAGTCGGAGGGCTTGCCGCAGTGGGTGGCATAGATCATGCCGCCCACTGCCTGGAGCTGGAGCCTGACCTCCTGCCGCAGGCCCTGGAGCTCCCGCTCCAGCCGCCGCAGCTCCCGGTGCAGTGCGAGGCTCTCCCCCGCGGCAGAGGCGGCCTGCCCGGCGGCAGAGGCCGCCAGCGCTGCCTTCTCCGCCGCGAAGCGGGCGCCGTTTCCGGCGGCGCGCCGCAGCGCTTCCATGCGTTCGTCCATAGGGCGGCCCTCAGTAGCTGAAGCTGCCGCCGCCGATGAACTCCCGGATCAGGGAGTCCGCGGGGATGAGGCTCTCGTCCAGGGTCTCGATGCGCTCGTAGGCGGCGAGGATGGCGTCGGCCTCGGGGTACTCGCCCCGGGGCAGCTCCTGCAGCAAGGGGACGACGTAGGGCTTCATGACGCAGACCTCGGTGGCAAGGGAGGAGTCAAACTTCAGGTTGGCGTTCTCCTTGTAGGGGGAGATGTAGAGCTTCTCGCCCCGGCGGACGTTGGCCCACATCTTCAGGGTGAAGGCGGCGTCGCTGCCCCGGAACTTATAGTCCCGGACGATGCGGCGGCAGAGCCGCAGCCAGTGGTGGTAGAAGACCACGGAGCCGTCCTCGTCCACCACGTTGGAGCGGGCGGCGATGTAGAGCTTGAAGGCCTTGGGGTTCTTGCCGATGATAACGTCGTTCAGGGCATGGATGCCCTCAAAGATGGCCAGTTCATCCTTGCCCAGGTGCAGCGGCTGGGAGAGAATGTCCGAGCGCATCTGCCGGGCGAACTCATACTTGGGGATGTGGATGGTCTCCCCCCGATCCAGCATGGCGAAGTGGCGGTTCAGAAGGTCGATGTCCAGGCAGAAGGGGGACTCATAGTCGATGGCCCCCTCCCGGTTGCGGGGGGCGGTCTCGGGGTCGATGGTGTTGAAGTAGTTGTCCATGGAGATGGTGTGGGTCTCCACACCGGACTCGTCCAGGAGCTTCTCGATCTTCATGGCGGTGGTGGTCTTGCCGGAGCCGGAGGGGCCGGAGAGCAG
>CAKTSC010000208.1 GCA_934597465.1 uncultured Dysosmobacter sp. | reverse complement strand
TACCTGAACCTGACCCTCTTCCTGGCCTTCGCCGTCCTCTATCCCGACGCCCGGATCAACTTCTGGTTCATCCTGCCCCTGAAGGCCAGCTGGATCGCCATTGCCGACGCGGTGCTGATCCTCTGGCGGATCGTGACCTCCATCCTGGGCGGCGACCTCATCGGCATCGTGATGCCGGTCGTCGCCATGCTGAACTTCCTGCTCTTCTTCTGGAGCGATCTCGGCGAGATGCTGGGCGTCCTGAAAAACCGCACCCGCCAGCGCACCTCCCCCCAGACCATCAAGTTCAAGAAGGCGGCCGCCGCCCAGCAGCGGAAGGAGCGCGCCCAGGGCTACCGCCACAAGTGTGAGGTCTGCGGCCGCACGGACGCGGACTATCCCGACCTCCAGTTCCGCTACTGCTCCCGCTGCGCGGGCTACCACTGCTACTGCGAAGATCACATCTTCAGCCACACCCACATCACGGAGTAAACATCCCCAAGGAAACCAAAAGGATGGCGGCCCTGCCGCCATCCTTTTTTGCCATCCGCGCATTCCTTTTGGGGAAAAGGATGTGCCGCCGTCGGCCCGCTCCGCTCTCAGAACTTAGAGAACAGCCACAGGGCTGCCACCACGATAACAAAAATCAGGGCAATGTCGAATCCCAACGCTGTTTCGTTCTTCGTTTTCTCTCGATAGAACTGTTTGTCCGTCTGGCACTTCCGCTGGTATTCCGGCAATTTTCCCCGTTCCTTTTGTGCCATCTCGTAAAAGGTACTGTCAGCGGAAACCTCATCCAGCAATTTTTTTGCCCTTTCAAAGTTCGCATACTTGTAGCCTTTTATGCCGCACTGGCCTGCATAGGCCAGTGCCAGCCCGACCCTCACGGAATCCAGATCGTCCCAGTTGCTATCCCCGACCTCCAAGACCCGCTCAAACGCTTCAATGCCAAGCGGCGCGTTGGGGATCCCATTCAGCGTTCCCTTTCCTATCAGGTAACACGTGCCCAGCTCTTCCCACATGAGCTCACACCCGTGCTCCTTCGCCTGGAAATACCAGCTGAGGGCGGCCGCGTCGTCTTTCTCCGTTCCATAGCCCTCATCGCAACTCCGTCCCAGCCAGTACATGGCGTCGCCGCAGCCCAGCTCCGCGCTCCGCTTGTAATATTCCACCGCGGCCAGGGGCACGGCCTCCTTCAGTCCGACTTTGCGCTCCGTCTCCATCCGGGGCACGCCCGGCAGGATCCCCCGCAGCGCCACCGGCAGCAAGACCTCCGCATGGTTCCGGCACAGGTCGCCCAGCAGAAGCCCCGCCTCGCCGAAGCCGCCCTCCAGGGCCTCCTCCAGCAGCCTGGCCGCTTCCTGATACTCCTGCTCCCAAACGGTCACCCAGCCTGCCAGTATCTCCCGGGCGGCGCTCTCGTCCCCCCCTGCGGCCCGCTGGTTGGGGATCTCCCTTTCCTTCTCCTTCCGGAGGACGTTTTCCTTCGGATACTCATTCTTCTCCAGGAAGGACGCCGACTTCCATTGCTCGGTTTCAGGCCGCAGCCCCTCTGTCTTAGGCAGCTGTTTCTCCGCCTCAGGCTGCCGTTTCTCCGTTGCATCTCCTTCCTGAGGCTTCCGGGCGGGGATCTTTTTCGTATGGTTCTCCTCAAAGAGGTAGTAAAGGGCTAACTGGTACTTGGCCTCCGGATAGCCCAGCTTCGCGGCTTCCTGCATCCGCCCCAAATCCTCCGCGTCGGGAAGCTCTGGATAGGTCTCCCAGATGGAGTGCCCCGTCTTGGTGGAGTATTCCCGCGGCGGAAAGCTCTCTTCCGTGGCTTTCCGGTAAAGAGCTTCCTCCCAGACACCCTTCTGGCTCTCTTCCCCCATCGGCGCATCCCGTCTCGCCTGCTGCGCCCGCAGCAGGGCTTCCTCTGCCCCGTTCATGCCCGCACCTCCTCCGTCTCCTTCTGCACCCGCAGCACCATGGCCCGGTAGGCTTCCACTGCCGCCTCGTTGTCCCCGCGCCGGATGAGCGCCAGGATCCCGCCGATCTCACCGTAGATCCCCTCCAGGATGGCCTCCCGCCGGGGGCTCGCCTGGATCTTCTCCACGATGCCGGGGGCCATGGCGTAGTACTCCGCCGTCAGGGCGCGGCCCTCCTCCGTCTCCGCCAGCCAGCCGTCCCGGAAGGCCCGGAGCTCCGTCAGCTCCCGGCAGTCGTCCGGCAGGCCCTTGTACTGGCAGCAGGCCGTGGTCAGGAAGCAGCCTCCGCCGGAGCCGGAGCTCATGTCCAGTTCATAGTGTCTGCACGTCGTGTCGTTGGGCCAGTAATACTGCCCATACCAGTTGCAGTGCCCCTTTTCGTTGTCGCCCTTGTAGTCAAAGTGCTTGCACGCGCCGCAGGTACCCTCTCGCATACCCATGTGTCTTCCTCCTACTTTCAGAATTTGTTTCCCGTTTCCACCGCGGCAGGCCGGGGGAGCACCCTCCCCCGGCGGCCGGGCGGAAAACAAAAACGCCGTGCAGGATCTTCTCCCACACAGCGTAAGAAACAAGTTCTTATGCAACACAAGCACAAAGAAGTATACGGACAAAAGCCGCCCTTTACAAGAAAGGCCGGATTGTCGTATAATGTTCATGCGGTGCGGCCTAGGGCCGTTGTGTAGGTGCTATCCCACCTGCGCAGGCTTGCGGGTGTTGGCGCACCTGCAAGCTGCCGCATTTTTGTTTTCCATATCCAGTATACCATCTGCCGGAAGCGGTTGCAAGAGCTTTCGGCACTTTCCCCGCCCCTTCGCTGGGATTTTTCCCCGCTTTCCCGCCCGCCGGGGCCTTTCCGCCCCGGCACGGGTATGGTATCATGGAGCAAAATCCAAAAAACGATCCCGGGGCCCGTCCCCGGTGAGGGAGGATACGCTATGGCGAAAAAATCTGCCGCCAGGGCCCGGGCGGCCCTGACCCGGGCCTTCACCGCGCCGGAATTCCTGGCCCGCATGGCCCTGACCGCCGGGGAAGCCCAGGCCCTGCTGGCCCGGGCGGACTGGCAGGCGGAGCTGGAGGCCCTGCTCCCCGCCCGCCGCCGCTTCCCCTGCGGGGAAGCCCTCCGCCTGGCGGAGCCCCTGCTGCAAACCCTCTCGCCGGAGCCCTCCGGCGGCTGGCTCCGGGCCGCCTACCAGTGCGCCGTGGGCATTCTCTTCCCGGAGGGGGCGGAGGTTCAGCCCCTGCCCGTCCGCCGGGGCTGCCTGTGCCTTCTCCAGATCCTCCAGGTACTGCTGGACGAGGAGCGCCGCGGCCTCCCCTTCGACCCCCGGCTGGACTTCGCCTTCTGCACGGAGGAGGAGCTCTCCGGCAGCTTCCTGGCGGAGGACTACCGCCGCTTCCTCTCCCGCTGGCAGGGGGAGTATGTCTACGAGCTGCTGCGCCTGGGGCAGGAGGTCACCCCCTACCGGACGCTGGAGCACATCGCGGGCGTCCACCATGTGGCCATGCGCACGGCCCGGGCC
>CAKTSC010000207.1 GCA_934597465.1 uncultured Dysosmobacter sp. | reverse complement strand
AGGACGCCCAGCCAGCCCTTCTCCGCCACGGCCTTCTCCACCCCCTTGGCCAGGGAATGGCCGAAGCCCGTCAGGGGTACCGTGGCCCCGGCCCCGCCCCAGTCCGCCAGAGGCTGATAGAGCCCCACGGCGCTGAGGAAGACCCCGGCCACCACATAGCCCGTCAGGATCCGGGCCGGGGTCAGTTGGGTGCGGTCGATGAGCACCTGCCCGATGAGGCAGAGGATTCCCCCGCAGAGGAACGCCTTCAAATACTCCATGGTGATCTCCTTTCCCCTCAGCGCCGGGCTGAGAGACAGACGGCATGGCAGATGCCGGGAATGGACTCCCCCTGAAAGCTGGAGGTGGGGGAGAGCAGGGCCCCGGTGGGGGCGAAGAGGATGCGCTTCCACCGCCCCTCCCGCAGCCCCGGCAGGACGTAGCCGTTCAGCACCGCCGCGGAGCAGCCGCAGCCGCTGGCTCCCGCGTGCATGTCCTGCCCCTCCCGGTCATAGAGCAGCAGCCCGCAGTCCTGATAGTTCCCGGCCAGATCCAGCCCGTCCCGCCGGAAGAAGTCCAGCACGATGCCGTGGCCCAGGGCCCCCAAGTCCCCGGTGAGGATCAGGTCATAGTCCCGCGGACTGGTCTTCGTCTCCCGGAAGAAGGCGGAGAGGGTGTCGTAGGCGGCGGGAGCCATGGCGGCCCCCATGTTGTTGGCGTCGGTGATGCCCTTGTCCACGATCTTCCCGGTGGTGATGTGGGTGAGGTAGGGCCCCGGCCCCTCCGCCCCCAGAATGGTGCAGCCCGCCGCCGTGGCCGTCCATTGGGCGGTGGGGGTGCGCTGGCTGCCGTAGGGCATGGGCATCCGATACTGCCGCTCCGCCGTGCAGAAGTGGGAGGAGGTCATGGCGGCGGCCCGGGCTGCGAAGCCCCCGGCCAGCAGCATGGCGGCAAGGCTCAGCCCCTCCCCCATGGTGGAGCAGGCCCCGTAGAGCCCCAGGAAGGGGATCCCCGCCTCCCGCAGGCCGAAGGCGCTGCCGATGCACTGGTTCAGAAGATCCCCCGCCAGAATATACTCCAGCTGGCAGGCGGAGAGCCCGGCCTTCTCCAGTGCCTTGCCCAGGGCCTGCTTCTGCATGGCGGATTCCGCCTTCTCCCAGGTCTCCTCCCCGAAGAAGGAGTCCTCGTTCAGGATGTCGAAGCAGTCCCGCAGGGGCCCCTGCCCCTCAAATTTCCCGCCCACGCAGGCGTAGGACAGTACGCTGGGCGGGTTGGAAAGCGCCACGGTCTGGGCGCCGATCCGCTGACTTGGCATAGTGCAGCACCTCACAATTCCGGTTTGCCGTAGCTTTCCCCAAATTTTCGGGAATATCCCCCGGGAAGAGCACTGGACGGCGGGCGGAAGCTGTGGTATAATTCTAATTTAATTCATAACATTCCCCGGGGCCCTTCCCCGGGCGCGAAGGAGAGGGTATCATGGAGGAAATGAGGACATTCGGCTATCTCTGCCCCAAGTGCGGCATGCCCGTGTGCAAGAGCCGCAGCATCTTCGCCCTGGAGGCCTCCAACGCGGAGGTGGAGTGCGACTGCGGCGGCTCCGCCCTGCGGGTGCGCTTCGACGGGGAGAAGTACCGCCTCACGGTGCCCTGCGGCCTCTGCGGCGCCATCCACGAGGCCGTCTGCCGCCCGGAGCAGTTGGCGGAGGGCCCCGGCCTGGCCCTGGCCTGCGCCGGGAGCAAGCAGTTCTCCTGCTTCATCGGGCCGGAGGAGACGGTGCGCCGCCGCCTGGAGGAGCTGGTGCTCCTGGCCGCCAAGGAGAAGCAGCAGGAAGGGGAGGAGACCCCCGAGGCCTTCGCCGACAACGTCATCATGTACGAAGTCCTCTCCGAGCTGAAGGATATCGCCTCCCGCCCCCAGGGCATCACCTGCGGCTGCGGATCGGAGGAGTACGGCATGGAGATCCGCCGCAGCGCCGTGGATCTCATCTGCCGCCGCTGCGGGGCCAAGCTCCGGCTCCCGGCGGCCACGGATCGGGATCTGGACGACCTCTGTTGCCATTGGAAGCTCCGCATCCCCGGCGGGAAAGACTGAGAAGAGGACATCCCGGCAGCGGAAGGCTGCCGGGATGTCTGTAAAGGAAAATTCCATTGCAATGCTTGGAGCTTCGCCGTTTTCCGGCGAATGACATCCCCGCCGGAAGGGGTTCCGGCAGGGAAGAAATGAGGGAACGCTATGCTGACATTCCTGGCCCGATGTTTTATCCCCGACCGGGAGAATACCGCCTCTCCCGCCGTCCGCAAGGCCTACGGCGTCCTCTGCGGGGCCCTGGGCATCGCCCTGAACCTGCTGCTTTTCGCCGGGAAGTTCCTGGCCGGGCAGCTCTCCGGCTCCATCGCCATCACGGCGGACGCCTTCAATAACCTCTCGGACGCCGGCTCCTCCCTGGTGACGCTGCTGGGCTTTCACCTGGCGGGACAGAAGCCGGACATCCACCACCCCTTCGGCCATGGCCGGATGGAGTACCTCTCGGGCCTGGCCGTCTCGGTGCTGATCCTCCTGATGGGGGTGGAGCTGGGGAAGGAGTCCCTGGGGAAGGTGCTCCACCCGGAGAGCGTCACCGGCGGGCCCCTGGTCATCGCCATCCTGGCGGTCTCCATCGCCGTGAAGCTCTACATGATGGCCTATAACCGCCATATCGGCCGGAAGCTGGACGCCCCGGCCCTCCAGGCCGCCGCCACGGACTCCCTCAGCGACAGCATCGCCACCCTGGCCGTGCTCCTGGCTACCCTGGCGGGCCAGCTCTTCGGCTGGAAGATCGACGGCTGGGCGGGCCTGGCCGTGGCCCTCTTCATCCTCTGGGCGGGCATCAACTCCATCCGGGATACCGTGAGCCCCCTCCTGGGCAATCCCCCCACGCCGGAGTTCGTGGCCCAGATCAAGGATCTCGTCATGGCCCACTCCGAGATCCTGGGCATCCACGACCTGGTGGTGCATGATTACGGCCCCGGCCGCCGGATGATCTCCCTCCACGCGGAAGTCCCGGCCTCCGGCAACCTGCTGGATCTCCATGATGTCATCGACAGCGTGGAGCAGCAGCTCCGCCGGGAACTGGGCTGCGAGGCCGTCATCCACATGGATCCCATCGTGACGGATGACGGCGTCACCGCCGAGACCCGGGAGAAGGTGGCCACCCTGGTGCGCTGCATCGACGATGCCGTCTCCATCCACGATTTCCGCATGGTGCCCGGGCCCACCCATACCAACGTCATCTTCGACGCCGTGGTGCCCTACGGCTTCCGCCTGACGGATCAGGAGGTGGCCGAAAAGATCCGCACCGCCGTCCGCACCCTGGATGGCAACTACTTCGCCGTGGTGAATGTGGAGCACTCCTATACCTGAATCTCACGGGACTGTACCGAGGAATGTTCCCGCGAAAAGATCCCGAGCCAGCGCCCCACAGGGCGCTGGCTCGATGATACGGTGCTCC
>CAKTSC010000206.1 GCA_934597465.1 uncultured Dysosmobacter sp. | reverse complement strand
GTACCGGGTGGTGCTGACGGATGAGGGGATGCTCCTCCGCCGCCGGGCCCAGGAGATCCTGGAGCTGGCGGAGAAGGCGGAGCGGGAGCTGAGCCGCAGCGGCGGGGAGCTCTCCGGTGAGATCGCCATCGGCTGCGGCGAGACCCGGAGCATGACCACCCTCTCCCGGCACATCCGCCTCTTCCGGCAGCGGTATCCCCAGGTCCGCTTCCGCATCTACAGCGCCATCGCGGACGACGTGAAGGAGCGCATCGAAAAGGGCCTTCTGGACATGGGCCTTCTCACGGAGCCGGTGGACATCGGCCGCTACGCCTTCCACCGCCTGCCGGAAAAGGACCGCTGGGGCGTCCTGGTGCCGGAGGACCATCCCCTGGCGGCCAAGGGCGGGGCCGCGCCCCAGGATCTCCTGGGGGAGTCCCTGCTCCTCAGCGGACGGGAACTCATCCGCCAGGAGCTGGCGGGCTGGTTCGGGGAGGCCTACGGGGCCATCCAGGTGGCGGCGGAGTACAATCGGATCCTCAACGCCGCCAACATGGTGAAAAACGGCGTGGGCCTGGCCCTCTGCTTCGACCTGGACTTCGTCTCCGCCGGCCTCCGCTTCGTCCCCCTGAGCCCCACGCTGGAGACCGGCACCGTCCTGGCCTGGAAGAAGGACCAGACCGGTTCCCCGGCGGCGGAGGCCTTCCTGCATCAGGTGAGAAATGCGGTCCAGGCATTTTTGGACGAAGAAAAAAAGCATTCGACATTTTAGGCGTCCTGCCGTACAATGCAGACATCCGAAAGGGTGTCTGCATGTTTCATGGGAAGGGGGGGACCGCGCCATGGACCAGGGGGAGCTGAACCGCTGCTGCGCCATCCCGCCGGAGCGCCTGGCGGAGTACCGGCGCTTCTGCGGCGGGGACTGCGATGTCCCGCGCCTGAGCCTCTTTCTCTCCCTCCGGGATCTGGACTTCTCCCCGGAGGAGGCGGCGGCCTACCTGGACGCGCCCCCGGCGGAGCGGCTGCGCCGCCTGGAGACCCGGCGGGAGGCCCTCCTCACGGAGATCCACCGGCGGGAGGAGCAGCTCTGCCGCCTGGACTGCCTGCGCCACGCCCTGCGCCAGGGCCGCTGACACCCGGCTTTTCCGATTTTCTGGATTCTCAAAGGAGGTTTTCATCATGGCATTGAAGCAGACCGCGGGCCGGGAGGCCCTGGGGCAGTTCGCCCCGAAATTCGCCCAGCTCAATGATGACGTGCTCTTTGGCGAGATCTGGTCCCGGGAGGGCCAGCTCCCGCTGAAGCTCCGCTCCCTCGTCACCGTCACCGCCCTCATCAGCAAGGGCATCGTGGACAGCTCCCTGAAGTATCACCTGGAGAGCGCCCGGAAGAACGGCGTCACCGCCCAGGAGATGGCGGAGACCCTGACCCACATCGCCTTCTACGCCGGCTGGCCCAACGCCTGGGCCGCCTTCCGTATGGCGAAGGGGGTCTACGAGGGGAAGGAGACCGAGGGCCACGGCGGCTTCTTCGGCCAGGGCCAGCCCAACACCGCCTTCGCCCAATACTTTGACGGCCAGAGCTACCTCCAGCCCCTGACGGACCCCAAGGAGACCGTCTTTGTGGCCAACGTCACCTTTGAGCCCGGCTGCCGCAACAACTGGCACATCCACCACGCCAAGCGCGGCGGCGGACAGCTCCTCCTCTGCGTGGACGGCAAGGGCTGGTATCAGGAGGAGGGCAAGCCCGCCCAGGCCCTGCACCCCGGCGATGCCGTCACCATCCCGGCGGAGGTGAAGCACTGGCACGGCGCCCAGGCGGACTGCTGGTTCAGCCACCTGGCGGTGGAGGTCCCCGGCGAGGATTGCTCCAACGAGTGGTGCGAGGCCGTGGACCCGGAGGTCTACGCCGCCCTCCGGGAGGACTGACCGCCCCGCTTTTCCCCCGGAAGATGCGGAAAATGGGAAATTTTCTTGCATCTTTCCGGAAAATGGCCTATAATAAGAGAGGAAAAGTTTGCGGCGGGTCCCCCGCCGCTGTGAAAGGAGATCTTCCGATGAAAGCAACCGTCTATTTCTCCCGTGAGATCACCCCGGAAAAAGTCGTCGCCCTCTATGAGGCCGCCGGCAAGCCCCTGCCCGGCAAGGT
Source organism: uncultured Dysosmobacter sp. (assembly GCA_934597465.1). GTDB lineage: Bacteria > Bacillota > Clostridia > Oscillospirales > Oscillospiraceae > Oscillibacter. The sequence continues at coordinate 1,370 of CAKTSC010000206.1, read as the reverse complement.
GGCCGTGAAGCTCCACTCCGGCGAGGAGGGGAACCAGAACTTCCTGAAGCCCGAGTTCTGGAAGCCCATGATCGAGGCCGTGAACGGCACCGTGGTGGAGTGCAACACCGCCTATGAGGGCGCCCGCAACACCACCGAGAAGCACGTGGCCCTGCTGGAAAAGCACGGCTGGAGCAAGTACTTCACCGTGGACCTGCTGGACGCCGAGGGTCCCGATCTGGAGCTCCCCATCCCCAACGGCAAGCGCATCCAGAAGAACTTTGTGGGCAAGGACATGGTGAACTATGACTCCATGCTCGTGCTCTCCCACTTCAAGGGCCATCCCATGGGCGGCTTCGGCGGGGCGCTGAAGCAGCTCTCCATCGGCTGCGCCTCCTCCTACGGCAAGGCCTATATCCACGGCGCCGGCGAGCCGGAGAAGATCTGGACGGCGGATCACGATTCCTTCCTGGAGTCCATGGCCGACGCCGCCTCCTCCGTGGTGGACTACTTCAAGGGCAACATGGTCTTCGTCAACGTGATGAAGAACATGTCCGTGGACTGCGACTGCTGCGCCGTGGCGGAGGATCCCTGCATGAAGGACATCGGCATCCTGGTGTCCCTGGATCCCGTGGCGGTGGATCAGGCCTGCCTGGATCTGGTCTACGCCGCCGACGATCCCGGCCGGGATCACCTCATCGAGCGCATCGAGAGCCGCCACGGCGTGCTGACGGTGGAAGCCGCCGCCGCCCTGGGCGTGGGTACCCGGGAGTACGAGCTCATCGAGCGGTAAGGAGCGTCTTTGACCGCATTGCAAGACCCGGAGGGGGACAGGTCCCCTCCGGGTCTCGCTGCTTTCTTCGGTACTCTGGGGACGGGTTTGTTTGTGATTTATCTAACATATACAAATTGTGACGGGATTAACAGGGGATGTCTTATGAAAAATACCGAAGACCCTCTTGAAAAACCGGGGAAAACGCGGTACAATAACCGCAATCATCATTTGCGAAATCCAGGGCCCGGGGGTGGGGGGACGCACGTCCAGCCGTTCCGGGCCGGAAAGGAAGGATGACATTGAGCAGACTCCAAGTGAAGACACCCAGCCAGGCGGACGCCGCCGTGGAACAGCTCTACCGGAACATGGAGCAGCGGATCGCCGCCAGTCCCCCGGGGCTCTGCCCGGTGGATCTGGCCCTGAACTTCCTCAACCTCTGCCGGGCCCAGACCTGCGGCAAGTGCGTGCCCTGCCGCATCGGCCTGACGCAGCTGGCCAACATGCTGCAGGAGGTGCTGGAGGGGGAGCCGGATCTCCGGATCCTCCACCACATCGAGGTCACGGCGGAGGTCATCGTCAACACGGCGGACTGCGCCATCGGCATCGACGCCGCCAA
>CAKTSC010000205.1 GCA_934597465.1 uncultured Dysosmobacter sp. | reverse complement strand
AGACCCTATCTCTCATATCTTTTTATTCTCTTCTCCAAGATCTATTGTACTTGTCCAAGATCTATTGTAGTCCTACACTATGCGGAAGGGGGACGGATGGGTTCCCCTTGCGGAGTTGGTATGAAGGGAGTATAATGAAAAATTAAACATACAAAAAAAGAAAGCCCCGCCCATCGGCGGGGCGGGGAGGTCTCCATGAACTGCAGTACCATCGATATCGACGAGCTCCTGCGCCGGGGCGGCGGGCTCCTCTATGAGGGGCCGGAGGGCCGCGTCGTCCAGTGCCGGGACGGCCTGATCCTCAGCGACATCACCGACGGCAAGGGCCTCTGCGGCTGCCTGTCCTTCCTGCTGCTGCCGGAGGAGGCCCACTTCTGCGTGAAGAGCCGGGACGCGGCGGACGCCGTGCAGGAGCGCTTCCACCTTCAGGGCCAGACCCCCTGCGCCCAGTGGGTCTATACCAAGGACACCGCCCCCGCGGTTCCCGGCCTGGAGGGCGCGGACATCCGCCCCTTGCCGGAGGAGGACGTTCCCGCGGCGGCCCCTCACTACCACGACAGCGCCGACTACCTATTAGAGCGCAGCCGGGCCGGGGAGCTCTGGGGCATCTATGAGGAGGGGAAGCTGGCGGGCTTCATGGGCCTTCACGAGGAGGGCAGCATGGGGATCCTGGCCATCCTGCCGGAGTTCCGGCGCAGGGGGCTGGCTTCCCTGCTGGAGTCCTGGGTCATCGGCCGGCAGCTCCGGGAAGGCCGGGTGCCTTACGGCCACGTCATCGACGGCAACGGGGCCTCCACCGCCCTGCAGCAGAGCCTGGGCCTCACGAAAGCGGAGCTGCCCGCCATCTGGGTGTTCTGAATCCCAGACCACGCAACGGAGAAAGGAGCCGACATGGGTAAGCGAGACCTCCGGCGGCGGCTAGAGCGGGACTACGGACGCGCCCCGGACGCCGTCTACTTCCCGGAGGACATGGGCAACATCCGGGCCTACTTCGACTACCGCCGCGACCAGAGGCGGGACGCCTTCCTGCTGGACGAGACCACCTGGAACGACCTGGATCTCGACCGGCTCTTCCAGCGGATCAACCCCCGGCTCTCCACCTCCGGGGAGCAGTACCTCTACTACCTGCTGCGCGCTCCCGCCCTGGACGCCGAAACCCTGCGGGCAAGGCGTGCCCTGGTGGAGCTGGTCTCCCGGGATCCCCGGCGGCGGCTGGAGCTGCAGGTGATCCTGGGGCGGCTGGGCTGCACCCGGCGGGCGGATCTGGCCCTCGCCTTCGCGCCGGAGGCCGGAGACCGGAGACGGCTGGCCCTCTTCCTGATCTTAGGGCTGCTGCCGCTGCTGCTGGCCCTGCTGGGTGCCCTGCTGAATCCCGCCCTGCTGGGGCTTGCCGGGGTATCGGTGCTGCTGAACCTGACCCTCCACGAGTTTTTGAAGCGGCGAGTACAGCGGAAGTTTGACACCGTGAACTATGCCGCCACCATGATCCTGGCCCTGCACCGGATCCGGAAGCTCCGGGATCCCGCACTGGATCAGGAGCTGGCGGCTGCCTACCCGGCACTGGATCGCCTGCGCTCCGTGCTGCGGGTGGGCGGGGTATCCAGCGCCCAGGACGGAGGCATCCTGGAGTTCTTTGTGGGGATCTTCCTGCTGGATCTCATCAGCTATGAGTACCTCCGGGACAAGCTCAGCCGCTGCCGGGAGGAGGTCTTCACCGTCCACGAGGGCCTGGGGCGGCTGGATGCCGCCATCGCCGCGGCCTCCTACCGGGAGAGCCTGGGGGACGGCTGCTGCGACGCGGAGCTGGATTTCGACGCGGAAGCGCCGTACCTCTCCCTCCGGGGCCTGCGGCATCCGCTGCTGTCCCACGCCGTTCCCAATGACCTGGAGACCCGGCGTTCCGTGCTTCTGACGGGCTCCAACGCCTCCGGCAAGTCCACCTTCCTGCGCACCGTGCTCCTCTGCGCCGTCATGGCCCAGAGTCTGGGCTTCTGCCCGGCGGAGCGCTACCGGGCCCCGACCTTCCGGATCCTCTCTTCCATGGCCCTGCGGGACGATCTTCTCACCGGGGAGAGCTACTACATCGTGGAGACCCGCTCCCTGAAGCGGATCCTGGACGCGGCAGTCGGCAGTCCGCCCCTGCTCTGCGTGGTGGACGAGGTGCTGCGGGGCACCAATACGGTGGAGCGCATCGCCGCCTCCTGCGAGGTGCTGCGCTCCATCCCCCAGGGAAACGCCCTGTGCCTTGCCGCCACCCATGACGGGGAGCTCTGCACCCTGCTGGCGGGACGCTACGACCTCTACCACTTCACGGAGACCGTGGGCGAAACGGAGATGACCTTCGACTACCGCCTGCGGCCCGGCCCGGCCACATCCCGGAACGCCATCCGGCTGCTGGGCCTGCTGGGTTTCCCGGAGACGGTGGTGGAGGGCGCCCAGCGCCGGGCGGAGGACTTCCTCCGGGAGGGACGCTGGCGGCCGGATTCCAGGGAGACGCCCGGGAGTTAAGGCGTCGGGGCGCAGGATCATGCTTCTGCCGGTCAGGATCCCCTTGGTTTTGTCACAGCCCGGAAGGGCCGTGAGGATTGAAACTGCGTCTGCGTACCGAAACAGAAGGCAATTCCGCGTCGCGGCCCGATCAGGCCGCGAGGATTGAAACTGCGTGATGCCGGTGGGGATCCCTCCCCAGTTTCACGGCTGCGGCCCGGAAGGGCCCCAGCGCGCCGGGAAATCCCGGCATTTCCACAGGGAGAACAGGCCCTCCGGACTTTGATGGGTGGCCGTAAAACAGCGAATGGAGCGTATCGCTGCCGATACGCTCCATTTTTCCTGCCAACCTGCGATGGTATGGGGGCGGGCCCTTGGCTCTCCCTTTGGGAGAGCCAAGGGGTGCTCGCACGATACAGCAAAACAACAGATCATTCCACTGTGCCTGTTAACGGTCTCCGGCCCGCTCATTCCAGAGGGCCTTCTTCGCAAGAGGTAAGGAAAAGGCGCGGCCGGATGGCCGCGCCTTTCCTCTTACGGATCGTTTTCAGGGGAAGTGCCGGTCAGGGCCTTCCGCCCTCGTCGTCCTTCTTTTCCGGGTGTACCTGCACCAGGACTTTCTCCACCCGGAGGCCGTCCATCTTCAGGACGGTGACGGTGAGGTTTTCATAGTCGAAGCTCTGGCCCTCCTTGGGATAGGTGCCGAATATCTCCAGCGTCCAGCCGCCCACGGTGGCGCTCTCGGTCTCGAAGGCCTCGTCGTCCAGGCCCACCAGCTCCGTGAAATCATCGATGGCCATGTCGCCGTCCAGCTCGTACTCGCCGCTGGCGCGCTCCACCACCTCGTTCTCGATCTCGTCAGTCTCGTCCCAGATGTCGCCCACGATCTGCTCCAGCACGTCCTCCATGGTGATGAGACCCAGGCAGCCGCCGTACTCATCCGTGACGATGGCCAGGTGCTGCTTGGCCCGCTTCAGGGTCTCCAGCACGGCGGGGAGCTTGGTGGTCTTGTA
>CAKTSC010000204.1 GCA_934597465.1 uncultured Dysosmobacter sp. | reverse complement strand
ATGCGGGAGCTGGCCGAGAGCGGCATGACCATGGTGGTGGTGACCCACGAGATGGGCTTTGCCCGGGAGGTGGGCAACCGCGTCCTCTTCATGGACGGGGGCGTCATCATGGAGGAGAACGCCCCGGCGGAGCTCTTCGGTGCTCCCCGGAGCGAACGGCTGAAGACCTTCCTCTCAAAGGTACTGTGAGTTTTACGTGCGGCTGCGCCGCGGAAAGGATAATGACTATGAACCTCAAGGGCAAGAATTTTCTCAAGCTCCTGGACTTCACGCCGGAGGAGATCGGCGGCCTGCTGGAGCTGGCGGCGGAGCTGAAGGCCCAGAAGAAGGCCGGGATCCCCCATCCCCTCTGCCAGGGCAAGAACATCGTCCTCCTCTTTGAGAAGGACTCCACCCGCACCCGCTGCGCCTTTGAGGTGGCGGGCCACGACCTGGGGATGAGCGTCACCTATCTGGGGCCCACCGGCTCCCAGATGGGGAAGAAGGAGAGCATCGCCGACACCGCCCGGGTGCTGGGCCGGATGTACGACGGCATTGAGTACCGGGGCTTCGGCCAGAAGATCGTGGAGGAGCTGGGCGCGAAGGCGGGCGTTCCCGTGTGGAACGGCCTGACCAACGAGTTCCACCCCACCCAGATTTTGGCGGACTTCCTTACCATCCAGGAGCACTTCGGCAAGCTCCGGGGGGTGAAGCTGGTCTTCCTGGGGGACGCCCGGTACAACATGGGCGATTCCCTGATGGTGGGCTGCGCCAAGATGGGCATGCATTTTGTTGCCTGCGCCCCCAAGAAGTACTTCCCGAACCCCGAGCTGGTGGCCCAGTGCCAGGCCATCGCGAAGGAGACCGGGGCGGTGCTGGAGTTCATCGAGGATCCGGAGACCGCCGTGCAGGGGGCGGACGTCCTCTATACCGACGTGTGGGTGTCCATGGGCGAGCCCATGGACACCTGGGCGGAGCGGATCGCGGATCTCGCGCCCTATCAGGTGAACGCCGCCCTGATGGCCAAGGCGGGCCCCCAGGCGGTCTTCATGCACTGCCTGCCCTCCTTCCACGACCTCAACACCACCATCGGCAAGGAGATGGGCGAGGCCTTCGGCCGGAAGGACATGGAGGTGACGGACGAGGTCTTCGAGAGCCCGCAGTCCATCGTCTTCGACGAGGCGGAGAACCGCATGCACACCATCAAGGCCGTCATGGCCGCCACCCTGGCGTAAAAGGAAAAAGGGAAGGAGCACCCGGAAGGGTGCTCCTTTTTCGCGCGCTTCAGTCGGTTCGCAGGATCTCCTCGTAGCTGGTTTTCAGGATCTCCCGCAGCAGGATCAGCTCGTCGGGGTAGAGGTGGCGCTGCCCCACCTCCAGCTTTGCCACGGCGCTGCGGGTGATGTCGCAGCCCCGGATCTGCAGCCCGACGGCCACCGCCTCCTGGGTCAGTCCCGCCTGCTCCCGCAGGCGCCGGAGATTCCCCCCGATCCTCTTTTCCACCGTTGTGTTCATAGCCTACCTCCACCAAATGCACCAATACCGGTGCAAAAAAGCTTGACAGTAGTATAGGCGGATGGTGCAATACAGAGGAAAATGGAGAAGGGCATGGGAATGAAGAATTTTGGAGCCTTCCTTGTGATCGTGGGAGCGATCCTGTACATTTCTGATAACGTCAAGAGGGAGGTGAAGGCATGAAGGGTCTGGGAGTGATCATGACCATCGCGGGCGCGGCACTGGGCATCATCGGCTACATCAAGTACAGCAGCTGGGAGTATCAGCTGGCCTCGGCCTATGGTCTTGACAGCAGCGCGGAGATCATGCTCTACGGCGGGATCGGCCTGCTGATTGTGGGACTCATCCTTCTCTTTGTGGGATCCGGCCGCTCCGGAAACTCGGATCGCAGCTGACCGTCGCATAGAAAGGGAGCCGCCCGGCGGGGTGGCTCCCTTTTTTCATGCAGCGGGGGTCATTTTCCGGGGCGGAACATGGGAAGGAAGAGGGCCATGCCGCCCAAGAGCACGGCGGCCACGTCCCGGGGGTCGCCCACGGAGCGGGGGAGGTAGAGGGGCGTCACCACCTCCCAGAAAAGGCCGCAGAGCAGGAGAAAGACCAGCATCCGCCCGGCGCGGCGCTCCGGCGGCCAGCCCAGGACTTCCCGGGCCCCCTGGAGCACCAGCACCATGGCTCCGCCCGCCAGGAAGTCCGCCCCGTGCCAGGCCAGCAGGCGGTACAGGGCCCCGGCGGTGGCCGGGATCAGGAGGAAGCGGTTCAGGAGGTACAGCGCCGTGATCCCCAGGGCCGGGGGGAGGTAGCGGCGCAGGGCGGGCCATCTCATAGGAAGGAGAGGATCAGCAGGGCCACCACCACGGCGCCCACCACGCCCCAGAAACCGAGGCCGCTTTTCGTCTCCGACGACGGGCGGGCCGGGATGGTCATGGCCTCTGCCTTCCCCAGGAGCTCCTGCTGGGGCTCCCCCTCGTCCAGGACGATGCGGGGCTCCAGGTAGTCCCGATCCAAGTGCTGGGCCAGGAAGAGGGCGGCGCTGTCCGGCAGATCCCGGCGGAGCACCACCCGGTAGTCCGAGCCGTTCTCCATGAGTCGCACCAGCTCCTTGGCGTAGGCGTCGGGCTTGCCGCAGAACTGGACGAAGTCCCGGGCCAGATCCTCCCGGGCGGAGCCGATGCCGGCGAGATACTTTGACCCGCAGGTGAGGGCGTAGCGGGGCCCCGGGAAGGGCAGGGGCGGCAGGGGATAGCCGCAGACGGGGCAGAGGGTGCCCCCGGCGGTGGGACGGCCGCAGCAGGGGCAGGTGTCCGGGTAGACCGGGCCGGTGGGTTCCGGTGTGCTCTCCGGCGGGGCGCTGTCCTCCCGGCCGAAGAGCAGATAGTCGGCGGAGAGGCCCAGGGCCAGGCAGAGCTGGGAGACGGTGTCGAGATCCGGCACGGCCTGGCCGCTCTCCCACTTGCTGACGGCCTGGCGGCTGACGCCCAGCTTCTCCCCCAGGGCCTCCTGGGTGAGCCCGGCGGCCTTCCGGGCCGCGGCAATGCGTTCATTCCATTCCATCAAGGATGACCTCCTGTTGTTTTCTGCTTCCATCCTAGCGGAAAATGCGGGGTTTGGCAAGCATTCTGAGCTTCCGTTTGTCAACGGGGAGTGGAAAGTGGGGGGAAGGGGAATGGAGAATTGAGAATGGAGAATGGAGAATGAAAAATGGGCCCTGCGGGGGGCGGGAGAGCGGGGGGACACATAGGGCCGCTCCTGCGCAGTTGAAGGAAGTGCCATGCGGAACCGGGGAGACGGGCGGGGACAGAGCCCCGCCCCTACACGTTTACCGAAAGTCTATGCAATGGGCCGATGTGGGCATCGGCCCTACGAAAGGGGACGGGGAATGCGGATTGCCACGTCGGCCTGCGGCCTCCTCGCAATGACAGGGGGGTTCTGTCATTGCGAAGAGTGAAGCGACGCACCTAGGGCGTAGCCACCGCCAGCCAAATTTCGGAGCGAAATTTGGGGCGCTGGTTATGGGAATCCG
>CAKTSC010000203.1 GCA_934597465.1 uncultured Dysosmobacter sp. | reverse complement strand
GACCCCATGCTGGCCTGGATCAACGTCACCCCCGAGAGCGGCGAGGTCTACCGGGCCGCCCACACCTACTGCGCCGTGATCTTCGCGGGCATCGGGGCCCAGCTCTTCTATAACTTCGTCTGCTCCTTCCTCCGCAGCATGGGGGATTCCGCCACGCCCCTGGCCTTCCTCCTCTTCTCCACCGTCCTGAACGTGGGGCTGGATCTTCTCTTCATCCTGGCCTTCCGCTGGGGCGTGGCCGGGGCGGCCTTCGCCACCGTCACGGCCCAGCTCCTCAGCACCGTGGGCTGCTTCCTCTACGCCTTCCGGCGTTATCCCCAGCTGCGGCTGACGAGGGCCGACTGGCACTTCCCCCGGCATGAGGTGACGCGGCACCTGATCCAGGGCGTGCCCCTGGGGCTGCAGTTCTCCGTGCTGGCGGTGGGCATCATCGTGATGCAGAGCGTGGTGGTGCAGTTCGACATGCGGGACGGGGCCATGGTCAGCGCCGCCGCCCAGAATGGCTTCGGCGCGGCCACCAAGCTCAATAACCTGCTGATGACGCCCCTCAACGGCCTGGGTGCCGCCATGACCAGCTTCACCGCCCAGAATCTCGGCGCCGGGGACAGCCGCCGCATCCGCCGGGGGACGCTCCAGTCCCTCATGATGGCGGGGATCATGACCCTGGCGGCCATCGGCCTGGGGCTCCTCTGCACCCTGGGCGGCGCCTACCTGCGGATCTTCCTCAGCGCCGACAAGATCACGGCGGCGACGGTGGCCTTCGGCAACCGCTACCTCTACGTGGATCTTGCCATGTACCCCTTCCTGGCCTTCATCTTTGCCGTGCGCAACTGCGTGCAGGGCATCGGCAAGCCCCAGTTCATCCTGGGGGCCGGAACGGCGGAGTTGGCGGCCCGGGTGCTGGTGTGCCTCTTCGTCCCCGCCGCCCTGGCGGGTGGCGCTGTCAGCGCGGACGCCCCGGCGCTGGCCTACTTCGCCCTCTGCGCCGCGGATCCCGTGGCCTGGATGGCGGCGGACGCTGTGCTGCTCTTCCCCTTCCTGCGGAATATCCTGCGGGAGGATTACCGGTATTTCTACCGCTCGGAACGCTGAAAAACGCCCCCGGGAGCATGGCTCCCGGGGGCGTTTCCGCGGAGAGACGGTCAGCGGGGCAGACGGTAGACGGCCAGGCCGCCGGAGATGCCCAGGAAGGAGAAGCCCTTCCGCCGGGCGAGATGCCGGGTGGCCGCCTGCTCCGGAACGCACTCGATGACGGCGGCCTTCCCCGCCTGCCGAACCCGGCGGAGCAGCAGATCCGTCAGGGCGGAGGCATAGCCCCGGCCCCAGAACTCCGGCAGGAGCACCCAGCCCAGCTCCAGGCTGTCCGGGCCGTAGGGGTGGAAGATCACGTAGCCCAGGAAGCGTCCGCCGTCCTCGGCGGCGTAGATCCGCGGGGGCTCCGCAAGCCCCGCGTCCCGGAGGAAGGCTTCGGTCCGCGCCCGGTCAAAGGGCGGCTCCAGACAGCGCATGACCTTCGGATCGGACAAAAGCCGGAAGAGGATGTCCGCGTCGCTCTCCCGCATGCGGCGGATCTGAAGTTCCATGGCGTTCCCCTCCCGTTTCCCGCGTGCTTTCCCATTCTACCAGATTTCCCCGCCTGCCGCAAGGGCCGGTGCTGGACAGGCGGGAGCGGAGCTGGTATACTGGGGGTATCCTGATAGGGAGGTCTGGCATGACGGAATGGGAGAAGCTCCGGGCGGGGCTCACATACAACGATTTCGACCGGGAGCTCTTCGAGCGCCGGGTGGCGGCCAAGAAGCTCTTCCGGGCCTACAACCGGACGGAGGACGGGGAAACGGCCCTCCGGCGGGAGCTTTTGACGGAGCTCTTCCGCTCCCTGGGCCGGAACGTCTGGATCGAGCCGGACTTCCGCTGCGAGTTCGGGAAGAACATCGCCATCGGGGACAACACCTACATCAACTTCGGCTGCGTCATCCTGGACTGCGCCGCCGTCACCATCGGGGCGGACTGCCTGCTGGGCCCCAACATCGGCATCTACGCCGTGAACCACGCCGCGGATCCGGAGGAGCGGACGCGGGGCGACTGCCGGGGCGAGCCGGTCAGCATCGGGAACCGGGTGTGGCTGGGCGGGGACGTGAAGATCCTGGCAGGCGTCACCATCGGGGACGGGGCCATCGTGGGCACCGGCAGCGTGGTGACGCGGGACATTCCCGCCGGGGTCGTGGCCTTCGGCAACCCCTGCCGGGTGATCCGGGAGATCACGGCGGCGGACAAGTGGGGCTTCCCCGGCCCCGAGGAATTCTGAAAACCACCCCCACCGGGGGAGAGTAAGGAGGATACCACCATGAAGATCGTACTGCTGACGGGCAGCGCCCACCGCTCCGGCACCACCGCGGCCCTGGCCCGGGAGTTCCAGCGGGGCGCGGAGGACGCGGGCCATGAGGTCTTCCGCTTCGACGCCGCCTTCCGTGAGGTGCATCCATGTATCGGCTGCGACAAGTGCCACCGGGAGGGGGTCTGCACCTTCGTTTCCGACGACATGAAGACCCTGAACCCCCACCTGCTGGCGGCGGAGGCCGTGGCCTTCGTCTCGCCCATCTACTACTTCGACCTCAGCGCCCAGCTGAAGGCCGTCATCGACCGCTTCTACGCCAATGACGACGCCCTCCACGGCGGCAAGCGGGCCTTCCTCCTCACCGCCATGGCGGACGAGGACATGGCTGCCGCCGAGGGGGCGGACGCCACCTTCCGCAGCATCTGCGGCTACCTCCAGTGGGAGAACGCCGGCATCCTCAACGCCGCCAGTGCCTCCGTGCCCGAGGAGCTGACGGAGGAAGACCTCCGCCGGGCCTATGACATGGGGAAGGATCTGAAGTGAAGCAGAACGCGCCCGGAGCCCTGCGGCCCCGGGCGCTTTTCCGTGGGGGAAAGACGGCACGCCCTCCGGGGGAAAGCCGGAGGGCGCGTCATGGAAGAGAGAGGATGCCGCGGGCCTTACAGCAGGCCCTGCAGCAGGACGATGACGATGAGGATGGGCAGCACGAACTGGAAGTAGGGCTTCAGCTTGGGGGAGAGCTTCAGCCCCTTGCCCCGGTTGGCCTCGGCCAGGTACTTGTCAAAGCCCCAGCCCCACTTGCTGACGCAGAAGAGGAGGTAAACGAGAGACCCGATGGGCAGCAGGAGGTTGCTCACCAGGAAGTCCTCGCTGTCCAGCACGCCCTTGCCCAGGATGGGAGTGAAATCGCTCCAGAGGTTGAAGCCGAAGACGCAGGGCAGGCTCAGCACCGCCAGCAGCACGCACCAGATGACGGAGGCCTTCTTCCGGCTCCAGCCGAAGGTATCCATGGAGATGGCCAGAATGTTCTCAAAGACCGCCAGAACCGTAGAGAAGCTGGCGAAGACCATGAAGAGGAAGAAGAGGGCGCCCCAGAAGCGGCCGCCGGCCATGTTCACGAAGACCGGGGGCAGGGTCTCAAAGATGAGGGAGGGGCCGTTATCCGGCTGCACGCCGAAGGT
>CAKTSC010000202.1 GCA_934597465.1 uncultured Dysosmobacter sp. | reverse complement strand
TTCCGCTGCTCCTCCTCTTCCCACCGCAAACGCTCCGCTTACTTTGCGGCGGGAGCCCTATATTTCCCCCCGTGACCCCCTTGAAACGACCAAAGGAGGGGGGGCTGCGGCCCCCCGCCTTTGGAATCCCACCCCGGGGGGGGACGAAGGACGGGGGCGGGCGGCCACGTAGGGCCGCCCCTACGGGGGTATCGGGAGGGGCAGCAAACCCGGGGAAACGGGCGGGGGCGGAGCCCCGCCCTTACACGGTCACCGGAAGTTTCTGCGGCGGGCCGATGTGGGCATCGGCCCCTACGGAGGGGACGGGGGGCAGATTGCCGCGTCGGCCTGCGGCCTCCTCGCAATGACAGGGGTTTTCTGTCATTCCGAGGAGCGAAGCGACGTGGGAATCCGTTTCCTTCCCAGCAGGGTTCAGTTCCCCACACGGTAGCGGAGGTGCTGTGGTTTCCGCGACGGGCCGCGACCACCCAGGGAGCGCTGAGCGAAGCGGGGAGCGCGGAAAGAGAAGCTGGTCGATTCGGGTTTTGCCCGATGAGGGAGGAGTGCAGCACGGTGCACAATGTTCGGAGGTTTGATGGGTACGCCGCCCGTGGTTACGTAGGGGGTTCCCTCGATTGAGTAGGACAGTTACGTGCCGCGCCCTCCCACCCGGCGACTGGCGTTTTTTCTTTTGACGGCTCCACCGCCGTAGTCTTTTTGGGGCGCCAAAAAGACTACGCCCGCAGGCGTGTGCCGGAGGCAACCGACGCGAAGCGGCGGCTCTTGGCCGGAGGCTAAATGGGGGTGGATTGCCGCCGGGCATCCCCGGCACCCCCGGTTGGTCAACCGGCCGGCGCGGGGAAAAAAGAAGCGCCCGGAGGGTGTCCGGGCGCTGGATCTTTCAGCTTACGAAGTGGAGGTCGTCCAGGGTGCGGTCGGCGGTGCAGGGGTTGAGGCCGCCGTTGATGAGCTCCAGGGCGGCGTCCTGATCCACCACCCAGAAGGACAGGGGATCGCTCCAGACGCCGGGGAGGGTGGAGAAGCTCAGCTTGTCCATGCCCATGAGGAGGGCCTGCTGGCCGAACCAGGCCAGCTCGCTGACGGCCAGGTCGGTCTTTACGTACTCCGAGAAGATCTGGGCGTAGGCGGTGATCTTCTGGGGGTTGGCCAGCATCTTCTGGAAGACCGCCTTCAGGAAAGCCTGCTGGGTGCCGATGCGGCCGATGTCCTCGGTGCCGTAGCCGGAGCCGTCGTTATTGTGGCGGAAGCGAACCACCTTCAGGGCGTTCTGGCCGTCCAGGTGCTGCATGCCCTTCTGCAGGTGGATGTGGAGATCCTGGTAGGGATCGTCATAGTTCATGTTCAGGGGAACCTCAAAGTCCACGCCGCCGATCTCGTCCACCAGCTTTACGAAGGCCTTGATGTTCACCTCCACGGAGAAGTCCACCGGCACGCCCAGGGCTTCGGAGACGGTCTGGCGCATCTGCTCCGTGCCGCCGTAGTTATAGGCGTAATTGATCTTGCGGCTGCGGCCGTTGATGTAGACGCCGGTATCCCGGGGGATGCTGACGCAGGTGATGGACTGGTTCTTGGCGTCGAAGCCCACCAGGATATTGGTGTCGGAGCCGCCGTTGTCATCGTCCAGGCCGGAGACCAGGATGGTGAAGAAATCGTCCCTGCGCTCCTTCACCGGGTCGGGCAGCGAGCTGGCGGCGGCGGACGCGGAGCTGTCCTGGGACGTGGAGCCCGCCGGGGCGGGCTTTACCTGGGGCTTGCGGACCAGGCAGGCGTAGATCCCGGCCAGGATGGCCAGGACGAAGACGATCAAAAGGATGGTGCGGGGCCAGCTTCTTCTCCGGCGGCGCCGGCGCCGGGTTTGGGGGTTCGGTGCATCCATAAGGCACTCCTGATCCAGGTGCGGCGGGCCGCACGGAATTTCCAGCGGACGGCAAATTTACATAATGCCGTCAAGGTGGAAAACATGATAGCACGTCCCGGCGGAAAGTACAAGGTAAAAAAAGTTACAATTTGGCGGCGGGGCATCCCGGCGGACGCAGGACACCCCCGGGACGGGCCCGGGGGTGCGGCGTCACTGGCAATGGCGGTATTTCCTCCGGGTGGCGATGCCGCCCCGGATGTGGCGCTGGGCTTTGTTGCGCTCCAGCACCTCCTTGGCCTGGAGGTACAGGGCCCGGTTGTAGAGCGGCAGGCGCTCGGAGATATCCTTGTGCACCGTGGACTTGCTGACGCCGAACTTCGCAGCGGCGGCGCGAACCGTCGCCTGGTTCTCAATGATGTACTGGGCCAGCGCGGCGGCCCGCTCCTCGATATTGCCCTTCAAACAGCAACACTCCCCGCTTGAGCTTGGTACAGGGTATGCGGGGAGGCGGGGGGGTATGACAGGGGTTTCCCTGGCGGGGGTGGGGGCATTGGGCCCCAGGCCGGGGCCGGGAGGGCCCGCCCGTTGGGCGGGGACGATCGTTCCGGGGAAGACCGGAGGCTTGCGAGGGGTATGGGACGAGCCAGCGCCGGGGGCGCTGGCTCGGGGGGATCAGATCTTGGCTTTGTGGCCGTGGTCGACTTCGTACATGTGGGCGATGAGATCCAGGATCTTGTTGGTATAGCCCCACTCGTTATCGTACCAGGCGATGAGCTTGACGAAGTTATTGTCCAGCATGATGCCGGCGGTCTCGTCGAAGATGCAGGTCTGGGGGAAGCCGGTAAGGTCGGAGGAGACCACCTGGTCGGTGGTATAGGCGATGATGCCCTTCATGCTGTTGCGGGAGGCGTTCTCCATGGCGACGCAGACATCATGGTAGCTGGCGGGCTGGCGGAGGCGGGCGGTGAGATCCACCACGGAGACATCGTTGGTGGGGACCCGGAAGCTCATGCCGGTCATCTTGCCCTTCAGCTCCGGGATGACCTTGCCCACGGCCTTGGCGGCACCGGTGGAGGAGGGGATGATATTGCCCATGACGCTGCGGCCCGTGCGCCAGTCGCGGCCGGCACGGGAGTCCACGGCCTTCTGCTTGGCGGTGGCGGCGTGGATGGTGCTCATGAGAGCCTGCTCGATGCCGAAGGTATCGTTGATGACCTTGGTCATGGGGGCCAGGCAGTTGGTGGTGCAGGAGGCGTTGGAGACCACGTCCATCTCGGTGCTGTAATTCTTATGGTTGACGCCCATGACGAAGGTGGGAGTGACATCGTCCTTGGCGGGGGCGGAGATGACCACCTTCCGGGCACCGTTTTTCAGGTGGGCGGAGGCGGACTCGGTGGTGGTGTAGGCGCCGGTGGACTCGATGATGTACTCGGCCCCGCAGTCGTCCCAGGGGATGTCGGCGGCGTCGGAGCAGCTGTAGACCCGGATCTTCTTGCCGTTGATGATGAGGTGGCTGCCGTCGTGCTCCACGTGGCCGGTGAAGGTGCGGAAGACGGAGTCGTACTTCACCTGGTAGACCATGTAGTCCAGATCCGCGTTGCGCAGGTTGATGCCGCAGATCTGATAGGAGTTGGAGCCCCGCTCCACCATGCAGCGCAG
>CAKTSC010000201.1 GCA_934597465.1 uncultured Dysosmobacter sp. | reverse complement strand
ACCGCGCCGGCAAGGCCGCGCTTGTTGTCCTCGCCGTTGGGATCGTACTGGATCTCCTCGCCGGTGACGACCTGACGGACGTTGAGGCCCGCCTTCTTGGCCAGCTTCATCGCCTGCTTGCCCGCCAGCTGGTCGCCTGCGTAATTGAGGGTCAGCAGCAGCACGCCGTGGCCCTTGTCCGCCAGCTTCATCGCGTCAAACACCAGCTGGCCGTTGGGTGCGGCGAAGATATCGCCCACCGCCTGCACGTCCAGCATACCCTTGCCCACAAAGCCCGCCTGGGCGGGCTCGTGGCCGGAGCCGCCGTAGGTCACGATGGTCACCCGGTCTGCCGCGGCCAGATCCTTGCTGATGACCAGATGACCGTCCACGTTCAGAATGTCGGGGTAGGCGAGACCCAGGCCCACCAGCTCCTCGTCGGTAACGGTCTCGGGGGCGTTCATAAACTTCTTCATCTTCATGCTGTCATCCTCCGCATTTCAAAAGTTGTTGTTTTGTATCCGGTGATGTTACGCCTGTGCCAGCCCATGGAAAAAGCGCGCCATGGAGACGGCGCCCGCGTCCGGCGTGCCGATGGTCTGCGCCCCGTAGCTTTTGGCGCGGCCGAATTTGGAGACAAAGTTTTTGGAGTTCTCCGCGCCCTCTTCCGCGGCCTGCGCCGCCAGGGCGAAGAGCTCCGTCTCGCTTTCGCCGGGATAGGCGGCGATGGCGGCGCTGGCGGGGATCACCGCGTCCATCATGGTCTTGTCGCCCACCTTGGCGCCGGACATGTCGTCCAGCTCCTCCAGGGCCTTGGCGAAGATCGTTTTGAGCCCCGCCGCATCGATCTCGCCGCCCTCGGGGGCCTCCTCCTGCATGCCGTCCAGCCAGGTGTTCCAGAGGGGCACGGCGCTGCCGCCGTTGAGCGCCATCACGGCCATGGCCGCGTCGTCCAGCATGGACTGGATGCCGCCGTCGGACGCCTCCACCGCCTGGGCGATGGCCTTCGCGACCTTGGTCATGGTCAGGCCGTGATCCGCGTCACCGAACTTGGAGTCGATCTCCGTCAGCTCCGCTTCCGCCTGGATAACGGCGTCGCAGGCGTTGGCCAGCCGCCGGGCGAATTCTTCCTTCGTCATTGTGTGGTTACCTCCTTTCCGTGTGGTTCATAATATGGGGGTTACATTTGTAAATATATATTAACTCAGAAAGTTACAAAAGTCAATGGCCCGTTTGCGAAAGAGCATGCCCCGTCGGTATCCTCCGGCGCTTCACGAAAAACTCCCCCAAGCCGCCGACCGGCGGCTTGGGGGAGTTTCCTTCCGATTAAGAGAGCAGCATCTGGGCGAGGTTGGCCCGGGCCACGATATGGGTGAGGATGCCCGAGCGCAGCGCGCCCCGCAGCGCCTTCGCGCTGGTGTTTGCCGAGCAGACGCCGACGATGTTGGGGCAGCGCCGGAGGGTCTCCAGCGGGATCTGAATGGCGAAGTCCTGGTCGGACTGGATGACTGTCCCGTCCTCGTTGAAGTAGTAGACCAGCATCCGCCCGCAGGCGTGGTGCTTCTGCAGCAGGTCTCCATAGCGGACCAGGGAGGCGAAATCCGGGCTGGAGGGATAGTTGCCGATGTTGACCAGCGCCGTGTCGAGCTGATCCCATTGCCGTTGGATCTGGTGATAGACCTCCGTGGAGCAGAGGAGGCGCTTTTCCTCCAGACTGTCCGGCAGGGCGGGCAGGTAGAGGAAGCGCGGATCCGCGCCCAGCTGCCGGGCCATCAGGCGGACGTTCTCGTTGGACTGGTAGTTCCGGGCGGGAATACTGGCGTTCCCCACCAGGGGGCAGATATCCGTGATGGCGCTGTCCCGCCGGGGATTCTCCTCCAGCCAGGTGACAAGCTGCCCGATGAGATAGCCCCAGCCCACGCCCAGCCGCCGGGTTCCGATCCGCTGGAGCAGCTCCACGGTCCCCTGGGAGAGGGCGCGGTTGGTCTCGTCCTCGTCCTTTCCATCCTCCACCAGAACGCCGCTTTGAATGGCGCTGAAGGATCGCAGCCGTTCCATCAGGTTCTCCCTCCGTGCCCCCGGCTCGTGGATGGTGATCTCCACCACGCCCAGCTCCCGGGCCTCGGAGAGCATCCGGCTGATCAGCGGGCGGGAGACCCCCAGCTCCTTCGCGATATCGCTCTGCCGCTGATCCTCCAGATAGTACCGGCGGGCGACATAGGCGAGTTTTTTCTGCTTTTCCTGGCTGAGCATGGCGTATCGTTCCTCCACGTGAGTGTTACATATGTTACTTTAGCATACTTGGGCGGCCATTGCAAGGCCCAATGCCGACACTCCGCCCCACCGGCAGTCCCTCGCCCGCTTCAAGTAGCCCATGGGACTTGTGAAGGAAGGATTATTTTGTCAGTTGGAGTCTTGATAGGGTGGATTTTTCAGCTATGATGGGAATTAGGATGAGGGCCTCGGTATGATGTGGACACGGCGGACGCCGCTGGGCAGAAACGCCTGCGGAGGGTCGCGAGGATCTGCGAGCGCCATGGGACGCGGGTTCAGAACTCCGTGTTTGAGGTGCTTGTGGACGCCGCAGGGCTGGCGGTTCTGAAGCGTGAGCTGGAAAAAGTCATTGACATGGAGCAGGATTCCGTCCGTTTCTATCGATTGGGCAATTTGCGCCTGTATCTTTCTTGTCAACACACGACAGATCCTGCTGCCGGCCGCGGCAGCACCGGAAAACGCCGCACGAACGTGCGGCGTTTTCTCATTCCTTCCCTCGCGCCCTCGCCGCGCGGAGAAACCGGGCTTGCAAGCGGGCGGAAGTCATGGTACCATGGAGGAAAGTTCGGATGAAGGTGATAGGATATGCTGCTTGCCATCGATGCGGGGAACTCCACCATCAGCGTGGGGCTCTTCGGCGAGGAGAAGAAACTGCTTTTTTTGGCGTCCCTGCAGACGGATCGGCGGAAGACCCGGGATCAGTTCTGCGTGGATCTGATGAACCTCTTCGCGCTCTACGGCTATGAGCGGAAGGATGTCCGGGGCGCGATCCTCTGCAGCGTCGTCCCGGCGCTGGATGACGTGCTGGAGGGGGCGCTGACCCGGCTCCTGGGGCAGAAGCCCCTGGTGGTGGGCCCGGGGGCGGTGACGGGCCTCAATATGCGGGTAACGCTGGAGTACCAGGTGGGCGCGGACATCATCGCCGACGCGGTGGGCGCGCTGGAGAAATTCAGGCCGCCCATCATCATCGTCGACATGGGCACCGCCACCACCATCAACGTGATCTCCAAGAGCGGGGTCTACGAGGGCGGCCTCTTCCTGCCCGGCGTGGATGTGGCGCTGGAGTCCATGAGCCGCCGGGCGGCACTGCTGCCGGATATCTCCCTGCGCCCGCCCAAGGGCCTGATCGGCAAGGACTCCGAGGAGTGCATGCTCTCCGGCATCGTCTACGGCAACGCCGCCATGCTGGACGGCCTCATCGACCGGATCTGCGAGATGTTCCAGGGGGAGGAGGTCAGCGTGGTGGCGACGGGCGGAAACGCCCCGCAGATCGTCCGCTACTGCCGCC
>CAKTSC010000200.1 GCA_934597465.1 uncultured Dysosmobacter sp. | reverse complement strand
TCGAACTCCCCCAGCCGCAGGTCCCGGATGATCTCCATCCGCTCGATGGTCTGGACATCCGAGTGCATGTAGCGGACCCGGACGCCGTTGGCCCGGAGGTAGGCGGTGAGGTCCTCCGCCATCTTCTTGGTGAGGGTGGTGACCAGGACCCGCTCGTTCTTCTCGGAGCGGACCCGGATCTCCTCCAGGAGGTCGTCAATCTGGCCGTCCACAGGCCGGACCTCCACCTCCGGGTCCAGGAGGCCCGTGGGCCGGATGACCTGCTCCACGATCTGCCCCGCCCGCTCCGTCTCATAGGGCCCCGGGGTGGCGGAGACGAAGATAGCCTGGTGGATGCGCTTTTCAAACTCCTCAAACTTCAGGGGACGGTTGTCGTAGGCGCAGGGCAGGCGGAAGCCGTACTGGACGAGGCTGTCCTTCCGGGCGTGGTCGCCGTTATACATGGCCCGCACCTGGGGCAGCGTCACGTGGCTCTCGTCCACAAAGAGCAGAAAGTCCTTGGGGAAGAAGTCCAGCAGCGTCATGGGGGCGGAGCCCACCGCTCGGCCGGAGATCACCCGGGAGTAGTTTTCGATGCCGGTGCAGTAGCCCAGCTCCGTCAGCATCTCCATGTCGTACTCCGTCCGCTGGCGGATGCGCTGGGCCTCCACCAGCTTGCCCTGGTCCTCAAAGACCTTCACCTGGTCCTCCAGTTCCCGCTTGATCTCCACGATGGCCTTTTCCATCTTGTCCCGGGTGGTGACATAGTGGCTGGCGGGGTAGATGGCGATGTGGTTCAGCCGGCGCTCCGTGACGCCGGTGACGGGGTGGAACTCGCTGATACGGTCGATCTCGTCCCCGAAGAACTCCACCCGGACGGCCTTGTCCTTGTAGTAGGCGGGCCAGATTTCTACGGTGTCGCCCCGGACCCGGAAGAGGTTCCGGGCGAAGGCCACGTCGTTGCGTTCGTAGCGGCTCTCCACCAGGCGGCGCAGCAGCTCGTTCCGGGGCAGCTCCATGCCGGGGCGGAGGGAGACGGCCAGCTTCGCGAAGTCGTCCGGCTCGCCCAGGCCGTAGATGCAGCTCACCGACGCCACCACGATGACATCCCGCCGCTCCAGCAGGGAGAAGGTGGCGGAGAGCCGCAGGCGGTCGATCTCCTCGTTGGTGGAGGCGTCCTTGGCGATATAGGTATCCGTGTGGGGGATATAGGCCTCCGGCTGGTAGTAATCGTAGTAGCTCACGAAGTACTCCACCGCGTTCTCCGGGAAGAACTCCTTGAACTCCGCGCAGAGCTGGGCCGCCAGGGTCTTGTTGTGGGCCAGCACCAACGTGGGCCGCTGCACCTTCTCGATGACCTTGGCCATGGTATAGGTCTTGCCGGAGCCGGTAACGCCCAGCAGCACCTGCTCATCCAGCCCCGCCTCCACGCCGGAGGCCAGCTTCTCGATGGCCTGGGGCTGGTCGCCGGAGGGCTCGTAGGGGGAATGTACCTTGAATTCCGGCATAGCTTCCTTTCCGCCCGGCGCCGCCGGGCACTCCCGTTATTCCGTCCGTCCCGGGGCCTCCCCCGGGCCGCCCGCCGCCAGGGCCGCCTTCTCCGGGCGGCCCATCAGGGCGTAGTACCGCACCCAGCAGGCGAGCCGCTGCAGCGGAACGCGCTCCCCGAAGACCTCCGCCGCGCCGTCGATGTCCTCCGGATAGAGGGTGCAGTCCTGCGGCACACCGTCCTTCCGGATGGTCATGCCCGCCATCATGTCCACCTCCACGCCGTCCACCCGGTACTCCCGGAAGACCTCCGTCTCGTAGAGGGGCCCGTTGGCCCGCTCCGGCAGGGCCTCCCCCAGCCGGGCCAGGATCTCCCCCGCCCTTCCGGCGTCCGCCGTCAGGATCATGAGATCCAGGTCGTGGAAGTCCGGCACGCGCCCCCGGAGAAACAGCAGCAGCGACGCCCCCGCCGCCCAGGTGATTCCCGCCCGGCGGAACTCCGAGGCAATGCGTCCCAGGACTGCCAGCTTGTGCTCCCGTTCCATGCCGTTCTCCCTTCCACCCCCGGGACAGCCTTCCCCGGGGAGCTCCATTCTACCACAGTCCGATGCAAAAATCAAACATTTGTTCCAAATTCGAGTTCCCTCAGCCCCGCTGCAGGATGCCGCTGTCCGCCAGGGACACGTAGTCCCCCTCCGCCACGATGATGTGATCCAGCAGCTCCACGCCGATGGTGGCCAGAGCCTCCTGCACCCGGCGGGTGGCGGCGTAATCCTCCCGGGAGGGCAGGGCGATGCCGCTGGGATGGTTGTGGGATAAAATCACCGCGCTGGCGGAGGAAAGCAGGGCGTTCTCCACCAGGCGGCGGATGTTCAGCTCCGCCGCGGCGCTGCCGCCCTCGCTGAGGCGCCGGCAGGCCAGGAGCTTTCCCTTCCGGTCAAGGCAGAGCTGGTAGATGACCTCGTTGCGCTCCCCGGCGAAGCAGCTGAGCAGGTAGCGCCCCGCCTTCTCCGTGGAGTTCAGCACGGTCTCCTGCCCGGCGGCGCTGCGCTGGGCCTTGTAGACGAAGGCCGGCACCAGCTTCAGGAAGACCGCCGCGCTCTCCCCCACGCCCTCCACCCGCTGCAGATCCTCCGCCGGGGCCTGCATCAGGGCGGCCAGGCTCCCGTAGCGCGCCAGCAGCCGGTGGGCCAGCTCGTTGGTGTCCCGCCGGGGAATGGCGTAGTACAGCAGCAGCTCCAGCGCCTCGTGGTCGGCGAAGCCCTCCAGCCCCGTCTCCCGAAACCGCCGGCGCATCTTCTCCCGGTGCCCGTCGTGGATGCCCATGCCGATCCCTTCCTCTCTCTGCCCGGATTGCTCCATGGTAACGTTGTATTATACCACAGCTCCGTCCCCATCACAAGCACATTTCCCCCGGAAAGTCCGCCGGAAGGTGCCTGGGCAAACGGTTTCCTGCCGGAAAACTCCGGCAAATCCCATTTCCCCGGGCGGAAACACCCTTTCCCGGCGAAAAGGCTTGACAAACGGGAGGAATGCGCATACCATGGAAGGGTAAAGTGCATACTGTCCGGTAGGTAAGGCTACCACAGAGGATACGGGTTGCTGCCGCAGAGTGATGGAGACATCATGAGAGGGTTTGAGCAGGTGATATCGAACGCAAGGTATCATCTAACGCAACTACACCGCCCTGTGATGCTAAAGCTTGAACGGTGAGACGGCCCCGCGCCCTTCGCGCCCGGCCGCCTGTGGGATGGGATCCTGATCGTTGCCGGACGGCTGCGACCGGGATCTTTTGTTTGTCCCAAGCCATTCAGAGAGGAGGATGCGCATGCTGGATCGGGAAGAGGAACGCCGCGAGCTGCTGGAAAAAATCGAGGACTACATCCAGCGAAAACAGTATAAGGAGCTGCGCGCCCTCCTGCTGCCCCTGGAGGCGGCGGACATCGCCCAGCTGGCCGATGACATGGATGATGAGAAGACCCTGCCCCTCCTCTTCCGCCTTCTGCCCAAGGAGCAGGCGGCGGAGGTCTTCGTGGAGCTGGACAGCGACCAGCAGGAGCTGCTGATCCGGGGCTTCTC
>CAKTSC010000199.1 GCA_934597465.1 uncultured Dysosmobacter sp. | reverse complement strand
CCCGCCGGAGGGCGGCGGTGGCGGTGATGCCGTCCATCTTCGGCATCATCACGTCCATGAGGATGCAGTGGATCTCGTGCTGGCGCACCACCTCCAGGGCCTCCTGGCCGTTGTAGGCGGCGAAGAGCCGGTAATCCTCCCCGGAGAGGTAGATCTTCAGGGCCTCCACGATGTCCCGGTCATCATCGCAGATGAGAATGTTATACATGGCTGCCTCCTTTCCCTCCCGGCGGGAGGGCGCTGTTCTTCCTAGTTCCATGGTAGCAGGTTTCCCGGAAAAGAGAAAGCGGTTTTTCTTTAAGAGTTTCTTAATCCCAGGGGTTTCCAACTCGGGATCGGCTCGGCGGGGCCTGCGCTGGACAGGGGCGGCGTCCCCGCCGCCCCTGCCGCTGGCACTCCTCCTTCCGTAGGGCGGGGTGACCATGACTGACGCCCCAAATTCCGGAATGAAATTTGGCGGGCGGAAGCCACACCCCAGGCGCACCCCGCCGCCCCATTGGCAGCGCCTTCGGTCCCCGTGTAGGGGCAGGGCTCCGTCTCCGCCCGTTTTCCCGGACTTGCTGTTTCTCCCGATAACCCCGTAGGGGCGGCCCTATGTGGCCGCCCGCACCCCCGTCCCCCGCAGGGCGATCCTCCATTCTCCATTGTCAATTCTAAACTATCAATCCTCACCATTTCCCGTAACGCCGGGCGCTGAGGTACTCCCCCAGGACTTCCCGGTCGTCGTCCGTGGGGTACTGTCCGGTGAGGGTGGTGTAGAGACGCTCCGCGCCGGGGAGGTCTTCGGCCCCTCCGGCGGCGTGGGAGAGACGGAGCATGGTCTCGGCCCAGCGGCGGAAGCCGTCCCGGTCATAGAGGCCGTGATGGGCGGGGACGTACCAGTCGGCGTCCAGGGCCAGAAGGGCCGCCAGCAGTCCGCGGGTGCTTTTGGCCGTGCGGTACCAGGGCTCCCGATCCATGTTGAGGTAGAGGCAGTCCCCCAGAAAAACCACCCGCTCCTCCGGGAGGTGGACGATGCGGCAGTCCGGGGCATGGTCGCTCTCCACCGGCAGGAGGCGGGCGGTGAGGCCGCCCAGATCCAGCGTGAGGCTGCCGGCGTAAACGCGGCCAGCGGCGGGGACTTGGATCCGCCGGTCATCCCCCGGCCACTCGATGGCGATGTTCTCCCGGCAGAACTCCATCTCCGTGCCCTGGGCCACCCGCTCCGCGATGGCGGTGTCCGTCCAGGAGAGGGAGCGCATCCAGCGAAGCCTCCGCTCCGTCTCCCGGCAGGCGATGACGGGCAGGCCGGTGCTCACCGCACCGAAGCAGTGATCCCAGTGCCAGTGGGTCAGGGCGATGGCGGAGAGGGGCGGGATGGGCAGGCTCTCCGCCGCGGCAAGGAGCTCCCCCACGTGGGCGGGACTGTTGCCGCCGTCGATGAGGAGGGAGGCCCTCTCCCCCGCCGCGATGCCAAGGGCCGGGCGGTCGCCCGCCGCCACGGGGTCGGAATACCAGACGCGCTCTGTCAGTGGATGGATGGCCATACGGCACCTCCTTGGGGTAGTTTTCCTGATAGTAGCACCCCCCGGAGCGGCTGTCAATGGCGGGGCGGCCCTGCCGGGGGCAGCCCTGATCGTCCATTTTCAATTCTTCATTTTCAATTCTTAACCGCTCCGTTCCCGCGATCCATAAGCGAATGATTCTTTGAACCATAAAGAAATGCGATGGATCCCGTTGAAAAAGTCTATCCTTGAGACAGAGTTTTGTGTATACTGTGAGGCAGAGAAACCCACGGAAGGAGAGGGACGGATGGATCGGGAACTCCGAAAGCAGCTGCTGTCCATCGGCGAGATGGCGGAGGCCAACCGCGTGTCCGTGGCCACGCTGCGGCTCTATGACCGCATGGGGCTGCTGAAGCCCAGCCACCGGGACGAGGCCTCCGGCTACCGCTACTACGACATCCGTCAGACATCCCGGCTGGACATCATCCGCTATATGCAGAGTCTCGGCATGAGCCTGGCGGAGATCCAGACCCTGCTGGAGAAGGAGGACATCATCCTCATCGAGCAGAAGCTCATCGAGCGCAACAACCAGATCCACCAGCAGATGCGGGAGCTCAAGGCCATGCATGAAGCCGTGGAGCGGGCCATCCAGTCCATCGAGCGCTACCGGAAGTCCCCGGTCAGCGGGACGATCTCTCTGGAATTCATCGACCAACGGCACATCCTCTACATCCCCTGCCGGGAGAACTTCTACGACGGCGGGGTGGTGGCCTACGAGAAGGCCGTGCGGGAGCTCCGCCGGGAGCTGATGCGCCGCAACGTCCCCCAGCTCCTCTCCTACAACCTGGGCACCAGCGTGAAGCGGGAGGACTTCCAGCGTCAGGCCCTGGTGGCGGACAAGATCTTCATCCTCGGGGACAAGCATCTGCGGGACTACGGCGAGGATTTCCAGGTCATCGAGAGCGGCATGTTCGCCTGCATCTACCTGGATGACTTCGACCAGGAGGCTGAGGGCGCACAGCGGCTGCTGGAATACTGCCGGGCCAACCGCTACACCCTCAGCGGTGACTACCTCTGCGAAGAGATGACGGAGCTGAACCTCTTCGACAACCGGAAGCGGAACATGTTCATGCGGCTGCAGATCCCGGTGACGTTTCCGAAAAATTTGTGAAAAATATGACAAAACCTCTTGACTCTCAACCAGCTTCATACTGTATGCTCTTCGCAGAAAGCAAAACCACCAAGGATTCCCCACACTGAAAGGAGCTTACTATCATGGAGAAGATCAAAGTTGTCCAGTATGGCTGCGGCAAGATGAGCAAGTACACCCTTCGCTATGCCTATGAGCATGGCGCCCAGATCGTGGGCGGCATCGGCCACGGCGCGTCCGTGGGCCAGGACATCGGCGACTGGGCGGGCCTGGGCGTCAAGACCGGCGTCATCATCTCCGACAACGCGGAGAAGGTCCTGGATGAGTGCAGCGCCGACGTGGCCATCATCACCACCCGCAGCTTCATCGGCGATATCTACGAGGCCATCGAGCAGTGCGTGACCCGGGGCATCAACGTCATCACCACCTGCGAGGAGGCCATCTACCCCTGGACCACCTCCGCCGCCATGATCAACAAGCTGGACGCCCTGGCCAAGGCCCACAACTGCACCATCACCGGCAGCGGCATGCAGGACATCTTCTGGATCAACATGGTGGGGCTCGTGGCCGCCGGCTGCCACAACATCACCAAGATCAAGGGCGCTTACAGCTACAACGTGGATGAGTACGGCATCGCCCTGGCCCAGGCCCACGGCTGCGGCCTGACGCCGGAGGAGTTTGAGGCCAAGATCGCCCACCCCACCGACTTTGAGCCCTCCTACGCCTGGAACGCCTCCGAGGCCATCTGCAATAAGCTGGGCCTGACCATCAAGAGCATCTCCCAGAAGCATGTTCCCTGCATCATCGACAAGGACATTTACAGCGAGACCCTGGGCAAGGAGATCAAGGCGGGCAACGCCATCGGCATGTCCGCGGTCGTCACCATCGAGACCATGCAGGGCATCACCGTCGAGGAAGAGACCATCGGCAAG
>CAKTSC010000198.1 GCA_934597465.1 uncultured Dysosmobacter sp. | reverse complement strand
ACGTCCGCGCCCTCGCTCTTGGCCTTGTTCAGGTAAGAGGTGAAGTCGGAGTTGTTGGTGGGATAGGAGTCGCTGATGACCTTGCCGCCGGCGGCCTCGAAGACCTTGGTGAAGTAGCTGATGAGGCCCTGGTCATACTCGTTGCCGCTCTCGCCCAGGCAGTAGGCGACCTTGGCGCCGAACTTGTCCATGGCGAAGTTCGCGAGGACGTTGGCCTGGAAGTCATCCAGGAAGCAGATGCGGAAGTAGTAGTCGTTGCCGGCGGTGACGTTGGGGTTGGTGCAGGTCACGCCCATGGCGGCGAGGCCGGCGTCACCGAAGAGGGGACCGGCGGCCATGGAGACGCCGGAGCCGTAGGAGCCCAGCACCAGGGACACATTGGCCGCGATGAGGTCGGCGGCGGCGGAGGGAGCCTTGTCGGTGGAAGAGCCGTTGTCGGCCATCACCAGCTCGATCTGATAGGTCTCGCCGTTGAGCTCCACGGTGGGAGTCTCGCTGTTGGCGTACTGCATGCCCAGGATCTCCTTCTTGCCGCCGGAGGCGGAGTCGCCGGAGGCGGGCTCAAAGACGCCGATCTTGATGACCTTGTCGCCGGAGGCGGCATTGCTGCCGGAAGCGGCGGGGGTGTTGCTGCCGGAGCCGCAGGCCGCCAGGGAAAGCACCATGGCCAGCGCCAGAAGCATGGCAAAAAACTTCTTCATGTCGAATCCTCCAATCTTGGGGGTCATTGCCCCGTCCGCAGCCTTCCGCGGCTGCGGGAACATAGTGTGCATTCTACGGAAAAAAATAGAAGAATGCAAGAGGGATAGTCCACAAGAAAATTTCCCCCGCCGGAGGAAAACGGGGGAACGGCGTGCCGCGTGACAAGAGCGTTTGTCCG
Source organism: uncultured Dysosmobacter sp. (assembly GCA_934597465.1). Lineage (GTDB taxonomy): Bacteria > Bacillota > Clostridia > Oscillospirales > Oscillospiraceae > Oscillibacter. Next base: position 2,702 of record CAKTSC010000198.1, on the reverse strand, counting down.
CCGAGGAGGGATATTCCAGGCCCTGGGAGGGGAGAGGGAAATCGGGGTGTCCGCCATTGACGGACAAACGTCCTTCGTGATTTTGCCCAAGCCATGAGAAAATTTCCTCGATTTTTCGCGTTTTTTGCAAAAACATGCAGCTTTTTCTTCCGTTTTCCCCGAAATTTCCCCCCGCTTCTCCACGGGGAGAAAGCGGCCAAAACGGAAGAATTTCCGCCCCCTTCCACAAAAACCTCACCAAAAACCGAGGAAAACGCCCAAAACCCATGAAAAGCCCCGGACACGGCGGCTTTGCCGCTGTGTCCGGGGAGTTAGAGGTTTTGCCTGAGTTTCGGCCCTGCCCTCAGCTTCTGGCCGGGATCCGGCTTCGCTTTCGCCCTCGGATCGAGGCCGGATTTTGCCTGTGTTTCAGCCCTACTCCCGGCTTCGGATCAAAGTCTGGCCTCGATCCCGAGGCCGGTTTCCGGGCCGGGGTAAGGCTTCGGGGGCTGGGGGGGTGTGGGATAGTCAGGTCTCAGCCCCGGTCTCGGGGGCCGACTGGGGGTAAGGTCAGGGTTCGGGGGTGGCTTCGGCTTCGGGCTGGGGGGCGGTTTCGCCGAAAACGGAGAGGAAGTCCGCCCGCTCCATGGTCTCGTGGGCCAGGAGGTACTGGGCCACGGTCTCCAGCTGGGAGCGCTGGGCCGTCAGGATCTCCTGGCAGCGGCGGCGGCTCCCGGCGATGATGGACTGCACCTCGGCGTCGATCTCGGCGGCCACGGTCTCGGAGTAGCTGCGGCTCTGGCTCATGGTGCGGCCGATGAAGACCTCGCCGCTGCCGGAATCGAAGCAGACGGGGCCCAGCTTCTCGCTCATGCCGTAGCTGGCCACCATCTTGTGGGCCAGGGAGCTGGCCCGCTGGATGTCGTTGGAGGCGCCGGTGGAGATGTCGCCCAGCACCAGCTCCTCGGCCACCCGGCCGCCGAGAAGTGCGGTGATCTGATCCTCCAGGTAGCGCTTGGAGAGGTAGGAGCGGTCTTCCTCCGGCAGGGAGATGGTCATGCCGCCGGCTTGGCCCCGGGGGATGATGGAGATCTGGCTGACGGGGTCGTGATCCGGCAGGCTGTGCATGACGATGGCGTGGCCCGCCTCGTGGTAGGCCGTGAGCTCCCGCTCGTGCCGGGGGATGATGCGGCTGTGCTTCTCGGGCCCGGCGATGACCTTGATCTCGGCGGCCTGGATGTCCGCCATGCTGAGGTAGGGGGCGTTCTTCCGGGCGGCCAGGAGGGCGGCCTCGTTGAGGAGGTTCTCCAGATCCGCGCCGGTGAAGCCCGGGGTGCCCCGGGCGATGTCCCGGAGATCCACATCCTCCGCCAGGGGCTTATCCTTGGCGTGGATCTTCAGGATCTCCTCCCGGCCCCGGATGTCCGGCAGGCCCACGTAGACCTGGCGGTCAAAGCGGCCGGGGCGCAGCAGGGCGGGATCCAGCACGTCCGCCCGGTTGGTGGCGGCCAGAACCACCACGCCCTCGTTGCGGCCGAAGCCGTCCATCTCCACCAGGAGCTGGTTCAGGGTCTGCTCCCGCTCGTCGTGCCCGCCGCCCAGGCCCGTACCCCGCTGGCGGCCCACGGCGTCGATCTCGTCGATGAAGACGATGGCGGGGGACTGCTTCTTGGCCTGGGCGAAGAGATCCCGCACCCGGGAGGCGCCCACGCCCACGTAGAGCTCCATGAAGTCGGAGCCGGAGATGGAGAGGAAGGCCACCCCGGCCTCGTTGGCCACGGCCTTGGCAAGCAGGGTCTTGCCGGTGCCCGGCGGGCCCACCAGGAGCACACCCTTGGGGATGCGGGCCCCCAGGGCGGAGTACTTGCCGGGATCCCGGAGGAAGTCCACGATCTCGCTGAGCTCCTCCTTCTCCTCATCCGCCCCGGCCACGGAGCGGAAGCCGATGCCCTTGTCGGAGTCCGACAGGGTGCGGATCCGGGCGGAGCCGAACTTGGCCATGCGATCCTGGCCGCCCCCGGCCATCTGCTGGGGACGGAGGATGAAGAAGTACCAGAAAAGGGCGATGAGCAGCACCGTCACCAGGGTGGGGGCCAGGGTGGCCAGCCAGTTGACGGAGTGATCCTGGTAGAAGTCATAGTCCCGGATGATGCCCTTGTCGTACTGCTCCAGCACCAGGGGCATCAGGTCGTCCTGGAAGAGCTGGAAGTCGTAGAGCTCGTGGACGACGGTCTTGCTGCCGTCCACCGCCTCCCGCAGCTCCAGGGTGAGGGTGCTGCCCCGGATGGTGAAGCGCTCCACCTTCTCCTGGACGAAGAGCTGCCGGGCCTGGGCGTAGTCCACCTGGGAGGCATTCTTGCTGTCCTGCAGCAGCCAGGAGGCCGCCAGCGCCATGATGGCCAGCAGCAAAACGACCCCCAGACTGGAAACGCGTTCTCTCACTTGGTGTATACCTCCGGCTTCAGAACTCCGATATAGGGAAGGTTGCGGTACTCCTGGGCATAGTCCAGGCCGTAGCCCACCACGAACTCATCCGGCACCACGAAGCCCGCGAGATCCGGCTTCACGGCCTTCACCCGGCGGGAGGGCTTGTCCAGCAGGGTCACGATGGTGATGCTGGCGGCACCCTTGGTGAGGAGGTAATCCTTCAGGAAGGCCAGGGTGTTGCCGGAGTCCAGGATGTCCTCCACGATGATGAGATCCCGGCCGGTGATGTCCTGCTG
>CAKTSC010000197.1 GCA_934597465.1 uncultured Dysosmobacter sp. | reverse complement strand
TGGCCGTGGCCCGGAAGACCATCCGCATCGTCCACGAGAACATCGTCTTCGCCCTGGCGGTGAAGGCCATCGTGCTGCTCCTGGGCGCCCTGGGCAAGTCCCCCATGTGGCTGGCCATCTTCGCCGACGTGGGCGTGGCCTTCCTCGCCATCCTCAACGCCATGCGCTGCCTGAACGTGAAGGAACTGGAGAAATGACCCGAAAGGGCGCGGCGGAGGGCCCTTGTCCCCCGCCGCGCCCTTTTCCGGCCGGATGCCGCCGGGGGCGGCGAATCGGAAACAGGAGGCAGAGATATGCTGACAGCGAAGGAGCAGAGGATGTGCCGGATGCTGCTCTCCGGCTACCGGAAGGCATTGGGGAAGTACGTGGCCCGCAGCACGGCGCTGTCCGCCCCGGACACCGTGCGGGAGTACGAGGAGCGCTTCTGCCGCTATATGAACGGGGCGGACATGGGGGAGGGCCGGGGCAGGTTCACCTCGTACCTGAACATCTTTTCCGGCCTGGCGGCCTACGAGATCCTGCGGGACGACGGGCAGGGCTTTACCTATGAGATCCGCCGCTGCCTCTACTTCGACACCTGCCGGGAGCACGGGTATCCGGAGTTCTGCCGGGTGTTCTGCGCCCACGACTGGTACGCCTTGGGCGTTCTGAAGCGGCACGCAAGGTTCATCCGACAGTCCACCATCGCGGAAAACGGCACGGTGTGCCATGATACCATCGAGCGGGTAAAGTGAATGGGGGAGCCCCGGCGCGGATGCGCCGGGGCTTTTTGGTGCGAGGACGAATTGAGAATGGAGAATGGGGCCCTGCGGGGGACGGGGGACGAAGGACGGGGGGCGGGCGGCCATGTAGGGACGGCCCTACGGGGTGACGGAAGGGACAGCAGATTCGGGGAGACAGGCGGGGGCGGAGCCCCGCCCCTACGCATTTACCGAAAGTCTATGCGGCGGGCCGATTGGGCAGCGGCCCCTACGGGGAGGACGGGGGGAGACGGATTGCCGCGTCGCTTCGCTCTTCGCAATGACAGGGGTTTTTGTCATTCCGAGGAGTGCGGCTTGCGGAAGCAACAGCAAATCTTTGGGGCGGGCGGCCACATAGGGCCGCCCCTACGCAATGTGGGGGCGGGAACCAACGGGGGGATCCCTTTGCGGCAGTCTGGCGGCGCGTCCCAGGGTGGGGCACTCTTGCCTCTCCCTCTGGGAGAGGTGGCTGAGCGCAGCGAAGACGGAGAGGGCAACGCTAGGCTGGAAGACCCTCTCAGTCACCTGCGGTGACAGCTCTCCCAGAGGGAGAGCCAAGGGCTGCCGCGTTGGCCGGAGCCATCGCACCTGCTCCCGAAGGGAGAGCCGGGCCCGTTATATCGCGGGTTGGCAGAAAAAATGGAGCGTATCGCTGCCGATACGCTCCATTTTTCCCGGTGGCATGTACGGCGGGAAAAATACCTCTCACGAAGCGACGTGTGGAAACGGGCCAGCCCTCAAGGGGCTGGCCCGTTTCTGCGCCAAAGCGCAGTGCGCGGCCCCTCCGGCATTGCCGGAGGGGCCGCGTGCCATCGTGCCGCTTCGCGGCACGGGGCTTTCCTCGCCCCAATGTTCCTCGGTACATTGGGGCGAAATTCTTTTACTGGCGCTTGAAGAAGAAGCCCTCCACCCGGATGCCTTCCTCTACCACCAGGAAGGCGTGGGGATCCACCTCGTGGACCACCTGGCGGAGCTCCTCCACCTCGTACTTGGAAAGGCAGACGCAAAGCACATGGACATTCTCGCCGGTGTAGGCGCCCACGCCCTCCCAATAGGTGACGCCCCGGCCCAGCTTATCGATGATGGACTGGGAGATGGCCACCTCGTCGGCATGGGTGAAGATGATGATCTGGACGCTGACGTTCTGCTGGTGCATCCGATCCATGACGATGGCGGCGAAGAAGTTGTAGATGACGGAGTAGATGGTGACCTCGGGGCTGAAGAGGAAGAGGCACGCCGCGTAGAGCACGGCGTTGAAGCCGATGTTGAAGCGGCCCACGCTGATGGAGACGCCCTTGTGGGAGAGGCAGACGCCGATGATATCCAGCCCGCCCACGGTGGCCGAGCAGGTCAGCACCACGCCGCTGCCCACGCCCACGAAGATGCCGCCGAGAAGGCAGGCGGTGAGGGGATCGTCCATAATGGGGGCGGCGGGGATGGGCACAATGGCGTAGAAGAGGGAGCTGGTGACGGTGCAGACCAGCGTCCGCAGCACCATGCCGTGGCCCAGGGCCCGCCAGGCGTAAAGGAGAATGGGGATGTTGATGAGGAAGTAGAGGATACCGGCCATGTCGAAGGTGCCGAAGCTAAAGTTGAGCCCGCTGAGGAGCAGCGTCCGCAGGATCTGGCAGAAGCCCATGAGGCCGCCGGTATAGAAGCCCAGGGGCACGATGAAGAGGTTCACGCCCAGGGCGCAGAGCAGCGTGCCGAAGACGGCCGCCAGCAGCCGCAGGCCCGGGTGGTGCAGCAGACGGTTGAGCATCGATCTTCCTCCTTTGTGGGGGCCGGGGCCCCATGGGCGCGCCGGCGCGCCGGGATTTTCTCTCCGCCACTTATTATAAAAGGCGCAGGGAAAAAATACAAGAGAAAACTGTCCCTCCGGCGGGTGGCCGGAGGGACAGGGGGCGCTCAAAGCCCGTAGCGGAGGCAGCGGTAGAGCCGCCGCCGGGCCCGCTGGAGCGTCCGGGAGACGGTGGAGGGGTTCACCCCCAGGCGCCGGGCCGTGCCGTTGACGCCCAGGCCCTCGTCGTAGCAGAGCTCCAGCATCTGCCGCTGGCGGGGGGTCAGCTCCTCCCGCCGGGCCCGGCGCAGGCCCCGGCGCAGCCGCTCCAGCCGGAGCTCGTTGTCCTCCCCCTGCTGGGCAAGCCAGCGCTGCCAGTCGCCGGGGGTCTCGCTGGAGAGGTTGCGGAAATCAAAGACGGTATCGCTCATAGCGGCGGCAGCTCCCTTCGTAGTAATGCTCCGTCAGGGACGCCAGCTCCCGGCACTGGCGCAGCAGGGGCGTCAAGTCCCGGATGCGGCGCTCCAGGGCCCGGGCCTCTTCCTCCGAGGCGCTGGCGCGCCGGGCCGCCCGCAGCAGCGCCAGACGGGTGCGCAGCAGCTCCGCGCTGTCCCGGTAGGCCGCCGACATCTCCCAGAGGGTCATTCCCGGCCCTCCTCTCCCCGGACGCGGCGAAAGCTCCGGTACTCCGCCCGGGCGAAGTCCGGCAGGCAGTCCTGGCAGAGGAACCAGCCGCTGATGTACCAGTACCCCTCCCCCAGTGCCAGCTCCCGGCCGCAGAAGTTGCAGCGCAGGGGCGCTTCCTCCTCCGCTCTTCGTCTCACTCTCATGGGATCCCGCCTTTCTGAAAAAATTTTTCCGTACCTTTGAAAAAATGATTGACAAACCGGGGGCAATCTGCTAAGATTGTCCATGCTGCCGGTTTGCTGGTGTAGCTCAGCCGGTAGAGCAGCTGATTTGTAATCAGCAGGTCGGGGGTTCGAATCCGTCCACCAGCTCCATAAGTTCATATGGGAGAGTTCCAGAGCGGTCAAATGGGGCAGACTGTAAATCTGTTGCCTTCGGCTTCGGTGGTTCGAATC
>CAKTSC010000196.1 GCA_934597465.1 uncultured Dysosmobacter sp. | reverse complement strand
CGCAGAGCACGACTCCTATGACAACGGGCGCACAGGGGATATTGAAGCGCTTGAATATTGCGCCGATGATGCCGAGGGTAATGGCCGCAAGGAGCTCAAACATGGAGTTGTTGAGCGCATAGGTGCCGAACATAGCGAAGACAAGAACTATCGGGACGATGTACTTCATCTTGACCTTGAGGATATAAGAAAACCACTTGACCCCAAAAGCACCGATCAATGCCATCATTATTGTTGCGATTATCATACCGTACATGAACACATAGGCAATATCCGGGGAGTTGTTGAACAGATCCGGGCCGCACATGAGTCCATGGATCGTGAGGGCGCTGCCGATCATGGCCGCCGTGGGGGAACCGGGGATACCGAGAGCCAGCATCGGGACCATGGTGCCGCCGACGAGAGCGTTGTTCGCGCTTTCCGCAGCGATGATGCCCTCTTTGTTGCCCTCACCAAAGGGGGCCTCGTCCTGAGTTTTGCTGCAGCGCTTCGCTTCACCGTAGGCAAGGAAGATCGCCATGGAAGCGCCGATGCCGGGAAGGATGCCGACGAAAGTGCCGATAGCGCTGGACTTTATGAGCAGCTTCCAGTGACGCAGAACGTCTTTAAATACGACTCTGCGGGTGGTGCTGCGCTTGGCATAATACACTTTGTTGGAGACCTTGTTGCCTATGTTGCTGAACATCTCGGCAAAGCAGAACATACCGATGCACACGGGGATAGTGGATATGCCGCTCATGACATTGATGCTGCCGAAGGTGAAGCGCTGGACGCCGGTAATGGGGTCCATGCCGATAAGGCCGATGAACACACCGAAGGCGGCGGCGAAGAATGCCTTCCAGCGGTTCTTGCCGGAGAGTGCGGCGACGACTGCCATGCCGCACATTGCGCAGAAGAACATTTCCGGAGGGCCGAACTTGAGCGCGATCTTCGCAAGCTGCGGTGTAAAGAGGCAGAGCGCGGCGCAGCCGAACAGACCGCCGAGCATGCTTGAAAAGATGCTGTAATACAGAGCGTCGAGCGCCTTGCCCTTCTTTGCCATAGGGTATCCCTCAATGGCTGTGCAGGTCGCGCACAGGTCACCGGGGACGTTAATGAGGATGGCGGTTATCGAGCCGCCGTACATGCCGCCCATGAAGATGCCGCCGAGGGTCAGTATCGCCTGAGCCGGCTGCATGTTAAAGGTTATGGGCAGGAGCAGAGCGATGCCGATGGTTCCGGAAAGGCCGGGGATAGCACCGAGAATGACGCCCATCAGCACGCCGCCGAGAACCAGAGCCAGCATCTGTGGATGAAAGATTTGTCCAAAAACATTCAGTACCATTCTTTTCCTCCTTGTTTCTTCATTCATGAGCAATATGATCCGAACCCGGAGCCCGGATGCAGACGATATTGCTCATGCAGGGGGGTGCAGACTCCCCGGGAGGAGGGAGCCTGCACCGGTCGGATATTACTCCAGACCCAGCTCGCTCATGATAGCTGCGACCTGACCGTTATAATCCTTGACGGCGGCGGTGAGCTCGTCACCGCTGACATTGCACAGGCAGTAGCCGCCGGTGGCCATGGCTTCCTGGAATTCGGGATCATCCATCATGGCCTGGAGAGCGCTGCTCCAGAACTCGACGATCTCATCGCTGCAGCCCTGAGGAAGGGAAATCATCTGGTTGGAGCCTACGATCGCGGGAATGTCAAGGCCGAAGTCAAGAGCATAAGCTGCATCGGGATACTGGGAAAGCTTGCTGGAACCGTAGATCGCCATGAGCTTGCCGCCGCCGGCAGTGACATTGGCAAGGTAGGAAGGCGTGAGAGAGGCAAGGTCAACATGGTTGCCGAGAAGAGCAGTCTGGCTCTCGCCGCCGGAGCCGAAGGACACGGTCTGGAGCATGTCGATGCCGGCAGCCTTGCACATCTGGGCAAGTCCGATGACGTGTGCCGTGCCGGACTCGGCCATGGCTATACCGGTGTTGCCGGCCTTAACATCTTCGATCAGCTCACCGATGTCGTTCCAGGGGCTTTCGGGAGATGCGTACAGGGCGAAGGGAACGGAGTTGAACCACAGCAGATAATTAAGGGAGTCGATATCGAAGGTGCCGCGGTAGTCGGCAACGTAGAGGTCGGAGATGGAGGACAGTCCGATGGTGTAGCCGTCAGTCTTGGACTGAGCAAGCTCGGTGGAGCCGACTGCGCCGGAAGCGCCTTCTTTGTTGACAACGTTGATCTGCTGACCGACGACCTTACCCAGATACTGGGCGACCATACGGCCGAGGGTGTCGGCGGAACCGCCGGTGGAGTAGGGGACGATCATGGTGACAGGACCGGTGAGCTCAAAAGCGGGAGCCTCAGCGGTCTCGGTCTCCGTGGCGGCGGGGGCTTCGGCGGCGGGAGCTGCAGCTTCGCCGCAGGCGCACAGTGCAAAGAGCATGCAGAGTGCAAGAACCATGCAAATTAGTTTCTTCATTTCTTTCTCCTTTAAGTTTTTTATTTATAACGTTTACACGTCATATACGTTCAGAATCCGAAAATGCCTTTCGGCGTGGGGAGCGAGAAGAGATAGTGGAAAATACCGTACATCACGAGCATCGAGACCACAGCGAAAATCAGCGTCCTTATGACGTTTTTTGCCGAGAAGTCTATCTTCCCGTCGCTGACCTGAGCCTGAAGCATCATCAGGGAGATTATCAGCACCAGCTCCGCAATGTAAAAGCCGAGGAAGCTTATGAGCAGATACGCGCCTATAAGGAACGCACCGGGGAGCAGTATGCCGCCGAGTATCTCGGACATGTCCACCTTTGTTGCGTCCTCAAGTCCCTTTGCGCGGCTGACCACGCTTGAAGCGCTTATGCCGAAGCCCATTATCGCAATGAAGATCAGGATGAACTTGGGCATCATCGCGGCTTCTGCGAGCTTGATGTCACAGGCGAAGACATAGCCGGTGACGGCAAAGATTATTATTGCGATGCCAAGGAAGAAATCCGCGTTGTTTTTGATCAGATTTGTTTTCATGTTAGCCTCCCTGTTTTTGTATGTTTACCAATCGGCCACGCTGCCGTCGTCGAAAAACAGATGCGGGGTGTCCCAGCTGCCGTCAAAGCTCTGCGCGTCAAGCGCGCATTCAATGACCTCAATGCCGAGACCGGGACCCTCGGGAACTCGGATACAGCCGCCTTCGATCTCAAACGGACGCTTCAGTATGCCGACGCCGAGATCGCGGCCGTCGGGCATGCCGGGGTGCTCCTGCGCGAGAAGGTTTGGGGTACACACGTCGAGCTGGATGCATGCGGCGAGGGATATCGGGCCGAGCGGATTATGCGGTGCGATCTGCATATGATAAACCTCGGCCATGGCCGCGATCTTGCGCGCCTCAAAGATCCCGCCGCAGTGGCAAAGATCGGGCTGAACGACCGACACGGCCTGCTTCTCGATAAGCTCACGGAAGCCCCACTTGCCGAACAGCCTTTCTCCTGCTGCGATCGGTATAGTCGTAGAGCGCGAGACACGCACCATTTCGTCAACGTTCTCCGGCAGGGCAGGCTCTTCAACGAACAGCGGGTAATACGGCTCAAGCTCCTTGAGAAGCCTTATCGACATTGCCGGGCTTACGCGGCCATGAAAATCCACCGCGATGTCCA
>CAKTSC010000195.1 GCA_934597465.1 uncultured Dysosmobacter sp. | reverse complement strand
GCCCAGGGCATCTGCATCAGCGCCGGCTCCGCCTGCCACCAGGGCAAGCCCAGCCAGGTGGTGGCGGCCCTGAAGCTGCCGAAAAAGGTGGCGGGCGGCGTCATCCGCCTGAGCTTCGGCCCTGAGACCACGAAGGCGGAGATCGACGCCTGCGCCGCCGCCCTCTGCCGCCACCACGACACCCGCTTCCCCATGCTCTGAGAAACCCAAGAAAGGGAACCATTGCCATGACATCGCTCTTCCGCCGGGAACCCGGCTTTTACCGCAGGCTTTGGGCGCTGACGCTGCCCATCGTGCTGCAAAACCTCATCACCACCTCCCTGGGCTTTGCGGATACCTTCATGGTGGGCCTGCTGGGCAACGCCGAGATGGCCGCCGTCACCGCTGCCAACGTCCCGGTCTTCATCCTGCAGCTGGTGATCTTCGGCTTCCAGAGCGGCCTTGCCGTCCTGGTGAGCCAGTACTGGGGCAGGGGGGACACGGACAGCATCAACCGCTGCATGGGCATCGCCCTCTACGCCGTGACCCTCTTCTCCCTGACGGTGGCCCTCATCACCTTCTTCCGCCCGGCGGAGGTGCTGCGCCTGGTGACGCCCAACGAGGATCTGGTGGCGCTCGGCACCAGCTACATCCGCATCGTGGGCTTTGCCAATGTCTTCAACGGCATCAGCAGCGTCTACGCCGGGATGCAGCGCTCCACGGAGAATCCCCGCTTCGGCATGATTCTCTTCGCCATCTCCATGTGCGTCAATACCTTTTTGAACTACGTGCTGATCTTCGGCAAGTTCGGCGCGCCCCGCATGGGCGTCACCGGCGCGGCGGCGGCCACCCTCATCTCCCGGGTGGTGGAGTTCGCCGTGGCCCTTCTCTACGCCCTCCGGAGCCGCCGCCTCCCCCTGCGTCCGGGCTTCCTCCTGCGCCCCGGGAGGGAGACCCTCCGCCGCTTCGTGAAGTACTCCGTCCCCGTGGTCTGCAACGAGACCCTGTGGGGCACCGGCACCAGCATGCTCACCGTCATCATGGGCCACATGGCCCAGAGCCAGGACATGCTGGCGGCCTACTCCCTCATGGGAAACATCGACAAGCTCTCCACCGTCATCTGCTTCGGCCTTGCCGCCTCCGCCGCCGTGATGGTGGGCAAGGAGATCGGCGAGGGCCGGGATTTCGGCCACGTTTACGGTGTGGCCAAGACCCTTTTGGCGGTGTCCGTCCTGGTGGGCCTTGGGGTGATGGCCCTGCAGCTCCTTCTGCTGCCCACCTTCTTCCGCCCCGTGCTCTTCCCCCTCTTCCAGCTCTCGCCGGGGGCGGCCAGGATCTCCACCTATCTCGCAGTGGTCTACGCCGTTGCCCTGCCCACCCGGGCCTTTGACGTGACCAACGTCACCGGCGTCCTCCGGGCGGGAGGCGACGCCCGGGTGGCGGTGCTCATCGACGTGCTGCCCCTCTGGCTTTTCACCGTGCCGCTGATGGCCGTCTGCGCCCTGGTGCTGAAGCTCCCGGTGCTCTGGGTCTGCCTCTGCCTCCAGAGTGAGACCCTCTGCAAGTTCCCCCTGGGCATCCTCCGCTTCCGGAGCCGGAAGTGGATCCACGATATCACCCGCTCCATTGCGTGAAGGGAGGGAAGACCATGGAGTCCCTTTTCCGCTGCCCCCTCTGCGAAAAGCCCCTCCGGCGGGAGGAGGGGGCCTGCCGCTGCCCTTCAGGCCACAGCTTCGACATCGCCCGGGAGGGCTACACCCACCTGCTCCCCGCCAACCGCAAGCACTCCGCCGCTCCCGGCGATGACCGGGAAATGGCCGCCGCCCGGCGGGATTTCCTATCCTGCGGGTATTATGAACCCCTGCTGAATACCCTTTGTAGTGAGATTTCTCCCCGCTGCGGCCCTTCCCCGTCGCTGCTGGACTCTGGCTGCGGGGAGGGCTACTACACCGCCGGTATCTATCGGGCTCTCCGGGCGGCAGGGAAAACGCCCCGGATGGCAGGCATCGACATCTCCAAGTTCATCCTCCGCACCGCCGCGAAGCGGGAGCGAGGCATCGAGTTCGCCGTGGCCTCCGCCTACCGCCTGCCCCTGGCGGACAGCTCCGTGGATGTGCTGCTGAACTGCTTCTCCCCCCTGGCGGAGGAGGAATTCCTCCGGGTGCTGCGGCCCGGCGGCTGCTTCCTCTACGTGGTGCCCGGGGCGGAGCATCTCTGGGAGATGAAGGAGATCCTCTACGACCGTCCCTACCCCAACGAGGAGCGGGAGACCCCCTACCGGGGCTTCGCCTACGAGGCCATCGTCCCAGTGGATGAGACCATCACCCTCCGCAGCCGGGAGGATATCCAGAACCTCTTCCGCATGACCCCCTACGCCTGGAAGACTCCCCGGGAGGGGAAGGAGCGCCTGGCGGAGCGGGAGACTCTCACCACCCGCATCTCCTTCCGGCTGCATATCTTCCGGAAGCTGTGAGTGCGGCAAAACAGCGCAAAAAGGAAAGCCCGGGACGGCCAGCGGCCGTCCCGGGCTTTGTTCGGTGCAGGGAACACGCGCTTAGGGGGTCAGTCCTCCGTATAGCGGAAGAGCTCCTCCACGCTGACGCGGAAGACCTTGGCCAGATCCATGGCCAGCTTCAGGGAGGGGTTGTAGCGTCCCTTCTCCAGGTTGATGATGGTCTCCCGCCGGACGCCCACCAGATCTGCCAGCTCCGCCTGCTTCAGGCCCTCCCGTTCCCGGTATTCCTTCAGCTTTGTCACCAGCATCCTCAGTACCCCTTGGCGTCCATCAGGCAGAAGAGCACCGTGCGCAGGATGGTCAGCAGCAGGAGGAGGCCCATCAGGCAGTAGCCGATGACCTCCGTGGTCAGGATCATCCGTCCGATGGCGCAGACGAAGCCCAGGATCACGATGGCGGCGGCACCCACCTTCAGGCAGAGGGCGTCGCAGCGGCGGAGGTTGGTCTCCGCCATCTCGTCGGTCTTCTCCTTCTTGTACTTCCGCAGCCGGATGCCGCGGGCGATGAAGTAGTAGAACGTGAAGCCGTAGATCGCGTACTGGATGGAGGGATAAAAGCTCCGCCAGTCGTTCCGGGCCCACATCCAGTAGTAAACGGCGATGAGAAGGGCAAAGACGATCTTGTCCGCCACCAACTCCCGCAGGGAAACCTTCTTGTCCATCATGATCTGCTCCTTTATGTGATGTATTTCGCACTCTGTGTGATAAATATATCACTTCATCAGGAAGCTGTCAAGGGGAAATGTGAGAAATTTATAACTCTGGGGGAATTGAAAATTGAGAATTGAAAATTGAGAATGGAGAATGAACGGGGGACGAAAGACGGGGGACGAAAGACGGGGGACGAAAGACGGGGAGACGGGAGACGGGGAGACGGGAGACGGGGAGACGGGAGACGGGAGGCGGGGGAATGGCAAAGACCGGCCCTCCGGCATAGACTGGAGCAGCGACAGGAGGGATGGATATGGCCTATTCCGACCGAGAACTGCTGGCGCGGCTCATCGAGTGCGAGGCGGGAGGCGAGGGGGAGAACGGGATGAAGGCGGTGGCGGGGGTGGTGATGAACCGCGTCAACGCCAGCGGCGGGGAGTACGCCCGGGTGGGGCAGGGGAGCATCCGGAGGATCATCATGCAGCCGGGGCAGTT
>CAKTSC010000194.1 GCA_934597465.1 uncultured Dysosmobacter sp. | reverse complement strand
TTCATTTCCTATGTATGTCTCACTTGCCCCGGACAGCCTCGAACTCGTCCACGATGGCCTTCTCCGGCGCGGGGGTCAACAGGGACACCACCACGATGGCGACGCTGGCCACGATGAAGGCGGGCAGCAGCTCATAGATGGCCCAGGCGCCGCCCATGGGGGCAATGAGGTACTTCCAGACAAAGACCATGACGCCGCCGGAGACCATGCCCGCAAGAGCCCCCCACTTGTTGGAACGCTTCCAGAACAGGGCGAAGAGCACCACGGGGCCGAAGGCCGCGCCGAAGCCCGCCCAGGCGAAGGACACCACCCGGAACACGGAGCTGTTGGGGTCCCAGGCCAGGAAGATGCTGATGACCGCGATGACGAGAACGGTAGCCCGGGCCACCAGCATGGTGGTCTTGGCGCTGAGCTTGATGCCGAAGAAGTCTTGCATCAGATCTTGGGACACGCTGGAGGCGGCGGCCAGCAGCTGGGAGTCCGCCGTGGACATGGTGGCGGCCAGGATGCCGGAGATGATGATGCCCGCGGCGATGATCAGCAGGAAGCCGTGCTGGCTCATGAGGTTCGCCAGCTGGATGATGATGGTCTCCGCCTCGGCGCTGCTGCCCAGGAAGGGGATGCTGCCGGCCTTGGTGACGGCCAGGCCGATGACGCCGATGGCGATGGCGATGGCCATGGAGATCACCACCCAGACAGTGGCGATGCGGCGGGAGAGGTTCAGCTCCTTCTCCTCCCGGATGGCCATGAAGCGCAGCAGGATGTGGGGCATGCCGAAATAGCCGAGACCCCAGGCCAGGGTGGAAAAGATGCTGAGGGTACCGAAGCTGGCGGCGCTGCCGGTGGCAACGTCGTAGCCCTGGGTCAGGTTCAGGTAGCCGGGCAGGGACCGGGCATTCTCCAGCACGGCGTCCACGCCGCCGGCCTTGCTCACGCCGAAGCAGACCACCACGATGAGGGCGGCGGTCATAAAGATGCTCTGCACCAGGTCCGTGGTGGACACGGCCAGGAAGCCGCCCATCACGGTATAGGCGATGATGACCACGGCGCCCACGATCATGGCGGTGTGATACTCAAAGCCGAAGAGGCTGTTGAAGAGGGTGCCAACGGCCTTGAAGCCGGAGGCGGTGTAGGGGATGAAGAACACCAGGATCACGATGGCCGCGATGCAGGAGAGCACGTGGCGCTGGTCGCCGTAGCGGCGGGAGAAGAAGTCCGGCACGGTGATGGCCCCCAGCCGGTCAGAGTAGCGGCGGATGCGCCGGGCCACGATGAGCCAGTTGAGGTAGGTGCCGGCGGCCAGGCCGATGCAGGTCCAGGTGACCTCCGGCAGGCCGCAGAAGTAGGCGAGGCCGGGCAGACCCATGAGAAGGTAGCTGCTCATGTCGCTGGCCTCCGCGCTCATGGCGGTGACCACGGGGCCCAGGCTCCGGCCGCCCAGATAGAAATCGTGGGAACTGCCGCTGCCGCCCCGGCGGCTGAAGTAAACACCGATGAGCAGCATGCCCACCAGGTACACGAACACGGTGACTAAAATCAGGATCTGGGAACTCTCCATAGTACTCTCTCCTTTGGGGGAACGAAACGTTCGACTTTGAATGATGTGGATGATAATAGCACGTTTTTTACTAGAATGAAATGCAGAATCCCGTATAGAATGAATTCTATACGGGATTCGTTTATACTTCAATTTTTCTTTTATATTTCGCCGTTTTTTACAGGACGATTGCTTGTAACGCCAACGGAACTCAAAAAATTTTTTCTTCCGTCTCGTGCCCGCCCCGGTAACTTTCCAGAAACATGGGGGTAGTCTGGGCGGCGTAGCTCACCAGGGAGTACTCCCCGCTGCACAGGCACCAGTCGTAGAGCTGGGCCCGCTCCCACAGGGCGAAGGCCTTCACGATCTCGTTGACGCTGAGATCCCGGCGGAGCTGCCCCTTCTCCTGGCCGGTGCGGATGATCTGCCGCAGGAGCTTGAAGTAGACCCGGTTCCGATCCAGCAGGTGCTTCTCGCCCCGGGCCAGGAGCTGGGTGGAGAGCAGCCGGGTCAGAAGGTCGATGGAGATGCTGGACTCGATCATCACATAGAGCTCGTGGTTCAGGAGAACCAGCTTGTCCACGGCATCCTCCGTGGCGGCCAGGGCCTCGGAGCGCTCCAGCTCCTCATACTTCTCGTCGAAGACGTAGGCCAGGGTGCCCATCAGTGCGTCCTTGCCGTCAAAATAGTGGTAGAAGGAGCCCTTGGAGGTCTCGGACTCGAAGACGATGTCCTCCACCGTGGTGTCGTCGTAGCCCTGCTCGTAGAAGAGCTTCCAGGCGGCGGAGATGATGCGCCCCCGGGTGTTGCGGCTGTTTTTTCTGGCCATGGCGCGGCCCCCTTCCCATGTTTTGGCTCCCCCCAGCATACCATAAAGCAGGGAAAAGCGCAAACCCTTCCTTCCCGCTCCCGCAAGAGCATTTTTTGCATGGTTTATGGCACCATATCCGTTGCAGTCCGGTGAATCGTGCTGATATAATAGGGGCAGAGAGCTTTGAGAGGGGGCAGCGCGTGGAATTCTGGAAAATGAACGGCGCCGGGAACGACTTCATCATCCTCAACAACCTGGTGGAGAAGCTGCCGGAGTCAGCCTTCCCCGCTCTGGCGCGGCGGCTCTGCGAGCGGCATCTCTCCATCGGGGCCGACGGCCTCATCGTGGTGGACGCCGCCCAGGACCGGGGCGACTACCGGATGCGCTTCTACAACTCCGACGGGTCCCTGGGCGAGATGTGCGGCAACGGCGCCCGCTGCGTCTGCCGCTACGGCTGCGAGACCGGCCTCGCCGGGGAGAAGCAGACGGTGGAGACCACCGCCGGCATCGTCACCGGCGTCCGCATCACGGAGCGGCTCTACCGCGTCCGGCTCAACGACCCCACCGTGGTGAAGCTGGACTGCCCCGTGGAGGCGGAGGGCATCGCCTGGCCCTGCTCCTATGTGGAGCTGGGGAACCCCGGCATCCCCCACGCGGTGATCCCCTACCCCGGCCTGCGCCAGGCCGATGAGACCCAGCTTCGGGAGCTGGGCCGCAGGCTCCGCCACCACCCCGCCTTCTCCAAGGGGGCCAACGTGAATTTCTACGAACTCACCGGGGAGGATACCCTCTGGGAGCGGACCTTCGAGCGGGGCGTGGAGGACTTTACCTACGCCTGCGGCACTGGCACCGGCAGCACCGTCACGGTGCTGACCCTCCAGGGCAAGGTCAGCGGCAAGGCCGTGAGGGTCCAAATGACCGGCGGCGAGCTCATCATCGACGCCAAGCGCCGGGGCAGCCGGGTGGAGCGGCTCTTCCTCACCGGCCCCACCAACATCGTCTGCAAGGGTCAGGTCACCGACGAGGACCTGGCGATCTGAGAAAACCGTCCCTTCCCACCATTCTTCGTTTTTGATAAGGAGAGAGCGCATGAGCAAGAAGATCCTGGATCATTCCTCCGTCAAGCGGAACTACCGCTTCCTGGCCATTTTGCTGACGGCCATGGTGGCCGGCGCCCTGCTGGGCTGGTTCAAGCCGGCCTGGGGCCATAACATTGCCTTCCTGGGCAAGGTTTTCATCAACATGATGTTCTGCATCGTGGTGCCGCTGGTCTTCGCCTCCATCGCCGGCTCCATCGCCGGGATGGAG
>CAKTSC010000193.1 GCA_934597465.1 uncultured Dysosmobacter sp. | reverse complement strand
GCGTTGTCGCCGCCCATGGCGTCTACGATGATCCTCATTGCAGGATGTCCTCCTTTCGTGCCTCGATGATGGCGAGAGACCGGGCGGAAAGCTCGGCGTTCTTGTTGCGCTTGCCCTTGACCCGGTGATCCAGGGGCGGGATGATGCCGAAGTTCACGTTCATGGGCTGGAAGTTCCCGATGCTCTCATTGCTGACGTAGAGTCCCAGGGCCCCGATGGCGGTCTCCTGGGGGAAGTCCACGGGCGCCATGCTCCGGAGCCGCCGGGCGGTCTCCACGCCCACCAGGAAGCCGGAGGCGGCGGACTCCACATAGCCCTCCACCCCGGTCATCTGCCCGGCGAAGGCGATGCGGGGCTCGCTTCTCAGCTGGTAGTAGCGGTTTAAGTACCGGGGGGAATCCAGGAAGGTGTTGCGGTGCATGATACCGTAGCGCAGGTACTCCGCATCGCGGAGGGCGGGGATCATGGAGAAGACCCGCTTCTGCTCCGGGAAGCGCAGGTGGGTCTGGAAGCCCACGAGATTATAGATGCTGCCCTGGGCGTTGTCCCGCCGCAGCTGTACCACGGCGTAGGGCTCTCGCCCCGTCCTGGGATCCTTCAGGCCCCGGGGCTTCAGGGGGCCGTAGCGCAGGGTGTCCCGGCCCCGGCGGGCCATGACCTCCACCGGCATGCAGCCCTCGAAGACCTGACTGTCCTCAAAGCCGTGGACTTCCGCCTCCTGGGCGGTGGTGAGGGCCTCCCAGAAGGCGGCGTACTCCTCTTCCGTCATGGGGCAGTTGACGTAATCCGCCGTCCCCTTGTCGTAGCGGGAGCCGAACCAGGCCTTCTCCATGTCGACGCTGGCGGCGCTGACAAGAGGCGCGGCGGCATCGTAGAAATGGAGGCCGCAGCCCTCCCCCAGGAGTTTTTCCAGGGTCTCCGCCAAAGCGTCCGAGGTCAGGGGGCCGGAAGCGACGACCACCTCCCCCTCCGGGATGGCGGTGACCTCCCCGGGGATGACGGTGATGTTGGGATGGCTCCGGATCCGTTCCGTCACAAGATCCGCAAAGCCGTGGCGATCCACCGCCAGGGCCCCGCCGGCCTCCACCCGCGTCGCGTCCGCGCAGGCGAGGATCAGGGAGCCCAGCTGCCGCAGCTCCTCCTTCAAAAGGCCCACGGCGTTCTCCAGCCCCGCTCCCCGCAGGGAGTTGGAGCAGCAGAGCTCCGCGAAGGCGTCGGTATGGTGGGCGGGGGTGCGCTTCTCCGGCTTCATCTCATAGAGTTTCACGGCAATGCCCCGCTGGGCCAGCTGCCAGGCGCACTCGCTGCCGGCCAGACCCGCGCCGATGACGCTTACCTCCATGGCGATCCCTCCTTCTCTTTCTGAAAACGCCCCCTGCCTCTTGCGGCAGAGGGCGCCCTCTCATTCGCCGTCCCCGGCGGGTTTTTCCGCCTTCTTGGCGGCGGTCTTCTTGGTCGCGGTGGTCTTCTTGGCGGCGGTCTTCCTGGCGGGCTTTTCCTCCGTTGTCTTGGCCGCAGTCTTCCTGGCGGCTGGCTTCTTGGCTGCCGCTTTCTTGGCGACGGGCTTCTCCGGCTTGGGCCCGGCGGCTGTCTCAGCCTCCGCTGGGGCGGTCTTCCGCACATAGCCCCGCTTATCCTCCGGCACGAAGTTTTCACAGGCGGGGTTGATACAGAAGGGCCGCTTGAAGCCCTTGCCGGACTTCTTGAACATGGTCTGACCGCAGACGGGGCAGTCGTCCTTCACCGGCACGTCGAAGGTGCGGAAGTCGCAGGTCGGCTCCCCGTTCCGGGCGATGCTGTTCTCGCAGCAGTAGTAGGTGTAAGGCTTGCCGGTGGTCTTGCTGGTACCGCCCCGCTTCATGAGCCGCCCGCCGCACTTGGGGCAGCGGCCGGGCATGACCTCCACCATGGGCATGGTGAAGCTGCACTCGGGATAGCCGGGGCAGGCCAAAAAATCTCCGAAGCGGCCGCTCTTCACCACGAGATTCCGCCCGCACTCCGGGCAGATCTCCTCCGTGACCTCCGCCTCGATGGGCTGGCGGTCCCCCTCCAGAGCGGTCTCAACGCGCTTTTCAAAGCCGTCGTAGAAGCCCCGGAGGACCTTCTTCCAGGGGATGCGGCCCTCCTCCACCTCGTCCAGTTCCCGTTCCATCTGGGCGGTGAACTTGAGATCCGCGATGTTGCTGAAGTAGCGCTCCATCCACTCTGTGACGCCCCGGCCCAGGTTCGTGATGTGAAGGTACTTTCCCTCCTTGCGGACATAGCGCCGGTCCAGGATGGTGGAGACCGTGGGGGCGTAGGTGGAGGGCCGGCCGATGCCCTGCTCCTCCATGGCCCGGATGAGGGTGGCGTCGGTATAATGGGCCGGGGGCTGCGTGAAGTGCTGGTCCCGGCGGAAGGCCTTCAGCGCCAGGACCTCGCCCTCACCCATGGGGGGCAGGGCGGGCTCCTTCTCGCTCTTCTCCTCGTCCTTGCCCTCCTCGTAAACGGCGGTGTAGCCGGAGAACTTCAGGCTGGAGGAGCTGGCCCGGAAGCTGTGCTCCCCGTTGAGGATCTCCACGCTGACGCTGTCATAAACGGCGTTGGCCATCTGGCAGGCCAGAAAGCGGCTCCAGATGAGCTTATAGAGCCGGTACTGCTCCCCAGTGAGGCTGGCCTTCACGTCCTCCGGCGTCCAGCGGATGTTGCTGGGGCGGATGGCCTCGTGGGCGTCCTGGGCGTTGGCCTTGGCCTTGTAGCGGTTGGCCTTGGGGGGATAGTAATCCTTGCCGTAGCGGCTGAGGATGAAGTCCTTGGCGGCGGCGATGGCTTCCTCGCTGATGCGCAGGGAGTCGGTACGCATGTAGGTGATGAGACCCACGCTGCCCTCGCCCTGGATGTCCACGCCCTCGTAGAGCTGCTGGGCGATGGCCATGGTCCGCCGGGGGGTCATCCCCAGCTTGCGGGAGGCCTCCTGCTGCAAAGTCGAGGTGGTGAAGGGCGGCGAGGGGGAGCGCTGCTTGTCCGTCCGCTTCACGCTCTTGACGGAGAAGATACCGTCCTCCGTCTCCCGGATCACGGCGTCCACCTCCGCCTGGGAGCGGAGCTCCGCCTTCTTCCCGCCCTTTCCGTGGTAGCGGGCGGCGAAGAGGCTGTTCCCGGCGGTGCCGCCCAGGAGGTTCGCATCCAGCGTCCAGTACTCCTCCGGCCGGAAGGCCGCAATCTCCCGGTCGCGGTCATCCACCATCCGGGTGGCAACGGACTGCACACGGCCCGCAGAGAGTCCCCGGCGGATCTTCCGCCACATGACGGGGGAGATCTCATAGCCCACCAGGCGATCCAGGATGCGCCGGGCCTGCTGGGCATCCACCAGGTTCTGGTCGATATCCCGGGGGGCACGGATGCTCTCCAGCACCACGTTCTTCGTGATCTCGTTGAAGGTCACCCGCCGGGTCTTTTCATCCGGCAGGTCTAAAAGCTGCTTCAGGTGCCAGGAGATGGCCTCGCCCTCCCGGTCCGGGTCGGTGGCGAGGTAGACCATGTTGGCTTCCTTGGCGGCTTTTTTCAGGCTCTTGATGATCTCTTCCTTCCCCCGGATGGGCTGGTAGACCGGCTCAAAGTCGTGCTGCACGTCCACGCTGAGGCTGCTTTTGGGCAGGTCCCGGAGATGGCCCATGC
>CAKTSC010000192.1 GCA_934597465.1 uncultured Dysosmobacter sp. | reverse complement strand
CGGCAAGCCCCAGAAGAAGCAGCGGGACAACGAGAAGCTGGTCCGCCGCCTGATGGGCACCGGCCTCTCCCGGGCGGTGGCCTACCACGTGGTGGCGGACTTCGCCCGGCTGGAGGTCATGAGCGGCGTCACCACCATCCGCACCGTGGGCGGATTGGGGGACTTTGATACCCGCCTCCGGGACGAGATCGCCGCCGGAAAGCGGCCCGGTCCCCGGATCCTGGCCGCCAACGAGGGCATCTCCGTCCCCGGCGGCCATATGGCGGGCTCCGTCGCCGTGGCGGCGGAGGACATCCCCCAGGCTCTCCGCCAGGTGGACCGGGCCAGGGAGCAGGGCGTGGACCTCATCAAGCTGATGATCACCGGCGGCGTCATGGACGCCAAGGCCAAGGGCGTCCCCGGCGAGCTGAAGATGCCGCCGGAGATGGTGAAGGCCGTCTGCGACCGGGCCCACAGCCTGGGCTATCCCGTGGCCGCCCATGTGGAGTCCACCGAGGGCGTCCGGGTGGCTCTGGAGAACGGCGTGGACTCCATCGAGCACGGCGCGAAACTGGATGAGCACCTGATCCGCCTGTTCCGCGACCGGGGCGCCTGTCTCTGCACGACGCTCTCCCCGGCCCTGCCCTACGCCCTCTTCGACCGCTCCGTCACCCACGCCACCGAGGTGGAGCAGTTCAACGGCAACGTGGTCTTTGAGGGCATCATCGCCTGCGCCAAGGCGGCCTTAGCCAACGACATCCCCGTGGTCCTGGGCAACGACGTGGGCTGCCCCTGGATCACCCAGTACGACTTCTGGCGGGAGCTCTGCTACTTCCGGAAGTACGTGGGCGTCTCCAACGCCTTCGCCCTCCACACAGCCACAGGCCGGGCGGCGGAGGTCATGGGCCTCGGCTCCGTCACCGGCACCATCGAGGTGGGCAAATGCGCCGACCTCATCGTGACCCGGGAGGACCCCCTGGCGGACCTCCGGGCCCTGCGGAGCATCGACCTGGTGGTGGCCCGGGGCCGCCGCTATGACGCCCCCCGGGTGAAGCACAACGCCCTGGTCACGGCGGAGCTGGACAGGTTCCTGCCCGGGAACGACTGAGATCCCATTCCCGCGCTGCGGAAAATACCCGCCTGCGGCGGAAAAGGAGGAGCATATGGAGTATCGTACCCTGCCCCACGGAGGGGAGAAGATCGGCGTCATCGGCATGGGCGCCTCCGTCATCGGCGCCCGGCCGGAGGGCGAGATCATCGACACCGTCCGCGCCGCCGTGGAGAGCGGCGTCAACTACTTTGACCTGGCGGCGGGCCACGCCACGGTCTTCCCCGCCTACGGCAAGGCCCTGGCGGACCTGCGGAAGTCCGTCTATCTCCAGATCCACTTCGGCGCGGACTACACCAGCGGCGAGTACGGCTGGACCACGAAAAAGGCCGAGATCCAGAAGTCTGTCGCCTGGCAGCTGCAGAACCTCCGGACGGACTACATCGACTTCGGCTTCCTCCACTGCCTGGATGAGGAGAGCGATCTCGCCGCCTACGAGCGAAACGGCGTCCTGGCCTACGTCCGGGACCTGAAGGCCCAGGGCGTCATCCGTCACCTGGGGCTCTCCTCCCACACCCCGGCCCTGGCCAACAAGGTCCTGGACCTTGGCATCGTGGATGTGCTGATGTTCAGCATCAACCCCGTTTACGACTACGGCCAGGGGGACTACGGCATCGGCAGCGCCGCCGAGCGCCACGAGCTCTACTGCCGCTGTCAGAGGGAGGGCGTCGGCATCACGGTGATGAAGCCCTTCAGCGGCGGCCAGCTGCTGGACGCCGCCAAATCCCCCTTCGGCCGGGCTCTCACCAGGGCCCAGTGCATCCAGTACGCCCTGGATAAGCCCGGTGTGGTCACGGTCCTCCCGGGCTTTGGCGACGAAAAGGAGATGCGGGAGGTCCTGCAGTACTTCGACACCCCGGCGGAGGAGCGGGATTACGCCTGTCTCGGCGAGTTCGCCCCGCCGGAGAGCGCGGGCCGCTGCGTCTACTGCAAGCACTGCCACCCCTGTCCGGCGGGTCTGGACATCGCCCTTATCAACAAGTACTACGACCTGGCGCGCCTGGGAGACAAGCTGGCGAGAGAGCACTACCTGACCCTGGAGAAGACCGCCTCGGACTGCCTTGCCTGCGGCCACTGCGACCGCCGCTGTCCCTTCCACGTGCCCCAAAGCCAGCGGATGGAGACCATCCGCGCCTACTTCGGAAAGTGAATTCCCAGAGCGTCCGGGACAGACCGTCCCGGACGCTTTTCTGCCCTTTCCTCCAAAACGGACACATTCCGCCGCAAAAGGAACCTATCGGAAAGGGGAGGGGACGCGCTACAATAGGAGCATGAAGAAAACGATTACCTGAAAGGAAGTGTTCCGCATGCTCACGGCTGTCGCCGCTCCGTCCCGGAGCCCGGTCCGCTTTCAGCGCCTCTGCTACCTCTTTTTCCTCTTCCTGGCCGGATGCCTTGTGGGCTGGGTCTATGAGGAGCTTTTCTACTGGGCCAGCGAGGGCCTGATCCGCAACCGAGGCGTGCTCTACGGCCCCTGGCTCCCCATCTACGGCGTGGGGGCCCTGGTGATCTACGCCATGAAGCCCCTGAAGCGCCGTCCGGCGCTGCTCTTTGCCCTCTGCGTGGCGGCCACGGGCCTTGTGGAGTACCTCATCGGCTGGGTGGGTATCCACTGCCTGGGTCTGCGGCTCTGGGACTACCGGGGCCTGCTCGGCGGCATCGTCTGCCTTCGCAGCGTCCTGAGCTTCGGCGTCCTGGGCATGGTTTCCACCTGCTGGAGCCCATGGCGGCGCGGCTGTCCCGGCGCTTCCAGCCCCGGGACAGCCAGGCCCTGGCGGAGTACCTGGCGCTGATCCTCTGCTGCGACTGCGTTCTCAGCGCCCTCTTCCGGACGCCCATCACCTATTAAGGAGGTCCCCATGAACGATCCTGCAAGACTTCTGAGCTGCGCCGGCGGCCTCATGGCCGTCTCCGGCATCCTGATGGCCCTCTCGGTGAGCCTGCCGTTGGCGGTCCTCCTCTGGGCGGCCGGCGCCGGCCTCTTCGCGGCGGCGTACCTGTTTTCGGATAGAATGAAAGGAGAAACGAAATGAAAAGCCTTTATAAATCCCATACCAATAAGATGGTCTCCGGCGTCTGCAGCGGCATCGGGGAGTACTTCGGGGTGGACCCCACCATCATCCGCCTGCTCTGGGTGCTTGGCTGCGCCGTGGGCGGCAGCGGCTTCCTGGCCTACGTCATCGCCGCCATCCTCATCCCGGACGCTCCGGCAGGGGAGGGGGAAGCATGAGAAAGGCACTGCGGGATCTGATCCCCGCCCTGGCCCTGCTGGGGGCCCTCGGCTTCCTCCACCGGAAACTCCGCGGAGATGGCGAGTGAGATCCGGGAAGGCATGGCGAAAGCCATGCCTTCCCTTTCCGTTCCCGGGGCTTTTCCCGCCGGGAGAATGGAAAATCCGTGATTTGTCAATACCCAAGTGAACAAAATGTGAAATTTTTATTGGAGGGCGGCGAGGTATTCCTGGAAGACTTCTTCGGCGGTATGGTAGCCGAGAATCTTCCGGTGCATGGAGTTGATGGTCCTTGCCACGATATCACAGTCATTCTGCGTCCGATGGGACAGGGATTCACCCTTACGG
>CAKTSC010000191.1 GCA_934597465.1 uncultured Dysosmobacter sp. | reverse complement strand
CGCCTTCACTGGAACCGGGCCTACCGGACGCCTGCCCGGAAAGCTGCCTGAAATTCAGGATTTTTCCTTCCTTTTCCCCGATTTTTCCCCTCGATTCCCCCAATTTACGAAAGACGCACCCGTCCCGCGGGTGCGTCTTTCTTTCTTGCCATCCGGGGAAATTTCGGGTAAAATAGGGGAAAAACCGGGGGCGCTTTCGCGGAAAACCCCCGAAAAGTCCCCAATGTAAACCGCAGGTTAGCAGCCCGCTAGGCCGCCGGTGGTGGCGGAAGCCCCTGTGATCCGCTACCCTGATGCCACAGCTCCCCCCTCCGGGGAGCGGAAAGGACGAAGGAGGAACGCCTATGACCATCGGACAGCGGATCGCGGCCAAGCGACGGGAGCTGGGCCTCTCTCAGGAGGCCCTGGGGGCGGAGCTAGGGGTCTCCCGGCAGTCCATCTACAAGTGGGAGAGCGACGCTTCCGTGCCGGAGATCGACAAGCTCATCGCCCTCTCCCGGCGCTTCGGCGTCACGGTGGGCTGGCTTTTGGGGCAGGATGAGGCCCCAGCGCCGGAAGCCCTGACGGAGCGGCAGCTTCAGCGGGTGGAGGAGCTGACGGCCCAGTATCTGGCCGCCCAGCCGCCCCAGCGGAAGCCCTCCCGGGCGCTGCCGGCGGCGGGCGGGATCCTGGCCCTCGCGGCGCTGCTGCTGGCGGCGGTGCTCTGCCTGCGGGTGCTGCGGCTGGAGGAGCGGCAGACCCAGCTGCGCTCTGAGATCTCCCAGGCCACGGAGGAGCAGATGGAGAGCCTCCGGCGGCAGGCGGAGGAGCTCCTTCGCCAGCAGCGGGAGCTTCTGGAGCAGAGCGGCAGCATCCTCTCAGACTCCGGCGCGGCGGTGGAGGATGTGGACTTCCGGACGGAGGGCAGCGCCATCACGGTCTCCGCCTGGGCCGTGCCCAAGACCTGGCGGGAAGGGATGACGGCGGAGTTCCTCCTGACCTCCGATGGGGAGACCACCGCCGTTCCCGGCGTCCCGGGGGCGGGGAACCGCTTCTCCGCGCCCGCCGTCACCGCGCCCCTGACGGATGACATCAGTCTCAGCGTGGCCTTCACCCTGCCGGACGGCAGCCGGGAGACGGAGACGCTGGCGCGCTGGCCGGGCCTGCTCTCGGCGTCCCAGCCCAGCTACTGGCCGGAAGGGCTGCTGGGCGAAGCCGTCACCTTCCACCACGGGACGCTGAACGCCAGACGCTGCTACCTCCGGGTGGCCTGGGACGATGCCTCCGGCAGCGAGCTCTACGATCCCATCGAGATCGCGGACTGGCAGGTGGGCGTCTTCCAGAACCGCCGCCTTATCACCTGGGCGGATCCGGACGCCGATTTCCCCGCCGATGTCGTGAGGAAGCTGGAAGAGCAGAACGGAGACTACAACGGCTCCCTGGGCTGTCGGGTGCTCCGTATCCCGGATTTCCGGATCGCCTGGCGGGAGGGCGACGTTCTGAGCATCGCCATCCGGGCCAGGGATCAGCATGGCCGGGAATTCTTCTTTACGGAGAATCCGGACACGTCCTGGAACTACCAGGATCGGATCTGGAACTACGATCTGAAGGATTACGGCACGAGTTTTCAGATCCTCTACCAGGAGGAGGATGCCGTCACCGCCCTCCCGGAGGACTGGGACTTCAACCCGGTGCCCCAGCTCCCGGAAGGCTGACGGGAGTTCGCCGGATCACGCGGAAGGGGAGGGGTCATCCGCCCGGAAGACAGCTCCGGGAAGGCCCCAGCCCCTCGCTTTCTCCCCGGCAGCTCCGGTGGCCGGAAGGGGAGACCCCTCGCCGGAGAGCCAGAACCGGGCGGCAGGAATGCTCCTGCGGCAAGCCGGACGGCGTCCGGAAACGGGCGCAGCACGGGCATCCGGCGTTCGCCGGATGCCCGCTTTTGGGGATACGGAAACCACCGGCGCTGACGGGAACGGCGAACCGGGGATTTCCGGCAGACGGCGGAGGGAAAGTTTGAACAAACTGTAAACTCCCCGGCCTTTTACTTGCCAAGTTTACTTGGCAATGCTATCATGATGCCAAGTAAACTTGGCAAAGGAGGGCAAGCCCATGGACAGGGATGCGATCCTGGCGGCCAGCCGTCGGGAGCACGGGAACCGGGATCTTGTGGAGCGGGAGACAGCGGTCAAGGCCGGGGCGGCGGCCGGACGGATCGGCGCCACCGTCTGCCTGCTGCTCACCCTGCTCTTCCACCGGCTGACGGGGACGTTCCTTCTGAGTCCCTGGGTCATCTACTTCAGCATCCTCACCACCCACGCCCTGGTGCGGTATGCCGGGCTCCGGCGGAAGACCGACCTGCTGCTTACCGGGCTCTTCGGTGGGATAGGCCTGCTGGTGCTGGCCCTCTGGCTGCTGCGGCTGCGGGAGGTCACGGGATGAACGACGGCCTGACCCTGAAAAACCGCCTGAAGGAGGCCCGGGCGGAGAAGGGCCTCTCCCAGGCGCAGCTGGCGGAGCTGGTGGGCGTATCCCGGAACACCATCAGCTCCCTGGAGACCGGGCAGTTCCAGCCCACCGCGAAGCTGGCGCTGATCCTCTGCACCGCGCTGGAGAGAAAATTTGAGGAGCTATTCTATTTCTGAGGAGGGGTACGCATGGAGCACTTGCCGCTGCTGATCCTGGGGCTGTTTCTCTCGGCGCTGGGGATCGTGAACATCCTGGGGAATGTCAGCACCATCCATTCCTACCACCGGCGGAGGGTGCGGGAGGAGGACATCCCCAAGTACGGAAGGGCCGTGGGCACCGGCACGCTGGTGATCGGGGCCTCGTTCGCCGCCGCCTTTCTGGCGGAGCTCCGGTGGACGGGCGTCACGGATTGTATCGTGCTCCCGGCGCTGGCGGTGGGGCTGGGCTTTCTGCTGTACGCGCAGTTCAAGTATAACAAGGGGATCTTCTGAAAAAGCAGCGCCCCCTTCCCATCCGGGAAGGGGGCGCTGCGGTCGTCAGCTGTGGGAGAAGGTTCCGGCGGCGATACTGCCGTCCCCCAGGGTGTGGGGGATACCGTTCTCCGCCAGAAAGTCCGAGACGGCGGGGAAGACCGTCTCCGGGATCCGGTAGCAGCAGCGATCCCGGGTGTCCGGGGCGGCATAGGTGTTGTAAAATATGCCGCCCTCCGGATAGAGGGCCAGGATCCAGCCGTCTGCAAAGCGAAGGGTCACGCCGGGATCCCCGGAGGGTTCGGTCTCCGTCACCGTCCAGGTATCCGCCGCCAGCGTCTCCGCCAGCTCCCGGGAGCCGGGGACGGCGCAGTAGGCCGTCAGGGTCTCGCCCTCCACCTGGAAGGAGAGGGCTGCCAGGATCTCCCCGGTGTTGGCGGCGGCGTCCGTCAGGGCGTCCGCGGTGACGGACACGTCATAGGGCTTGCCGCCGCAGCCCGCGAGAAGGAACACCGCCAGGATGGCGGGAAGAAAACGAAGTTTCTGCATGGGAGGGGTCTCCTGCGGGCGGGGCCTTCCCCCGGTGCCGGCCCGCGTCGGGCGCCGGGAGGGGATGCTACAGGTTCTCGCAGCGCCACTTTCCGTCCTCCAGGAAGTGATAGGTCTCGTTGAGATCGTCCCGGAGGAAGAGAGGCAGCATCTCCGGAAACCCGGAGGGCAGGGGGCGGTCCTGGAGCTCCGGGAGGGGCATCCAGCAGACCTCGCCCTCGTCGGAGGAGCGGAGCTCTCCCGTAAAGCGCTCCGCCCGGAA
>CAKTSC010000190.1 GCA_934597465.1 uncultured Dysosmobacter sp. | reverse complement strand
CATCTGCTCCCGGGAGGTGTTCTGGGCCTCGTCCAGGATGATGAAGCTGTCGTCCAGCGTCCGGCCGCGCATATAGGCCAGAGGGGCCACCTCGATGTTGCCCCGCTCCAGGTATTTCTGGTAGGTCTCGGCCCCCAGCATGTCAAAAAGGGCGTCGTAGAGGGGCCGGAGGTAGGGATCCACCTTGCTCTGCAGGTCGCCGGGCAGGAAGCCCAGCCGCTCCCCGGCCTCCACGGCGGGGCGGGTGAGGATGATGCGGTTCACCTGCTTGTCCCGGAAGGCCTGAACGGCGGCGGCCACGGCGAGATAGGTCTTGCCGGTGCCCGCCGGGCCCACGCCGATGGTGACGGTGTTCTTCAGAACGGACTGGATATACTCCTTCTGGCCGATGGTCTTGGGCTTCACGGGACGGCCCTTGGCGGTGATGCAGAGGACATCCGCCGTCAGCTCGCCGATCTGCTCCTCCTTCCCGGCCCGGACAAGGCCGATGACGTAGCGCACCGTCTGCTCGCCGATGCTCTCCCCCCGGGAGGAGAGGGTCAGCAGGGCCTGGATGGCCTTGGCGGCGGGGACGGTGTTCTCCACGTCGCCGTTGATGCGCAGCTCCCCGTCCCGGTTGGTGACGGAGACGGAGAACTCCTGCTCCAGAAGACGGATGTTGCCGTCAAAGGAGCCGAAAAGGTTCACGGCCTGCTCCAGCCGCTCGATGCTGATGCGTTGTTCCATAGGGGATCTCTCCTTTGTAACGTCCCCCGGCGGGGGGCGGGTTGGTTCATTTTTGTGGGAGCTCCATCGGCTCCCTTGTGGAAAGGGGGACGTTTGCCAGCGCCGCCAGGTGCCCGCCCCCCTCACGGCTCCGTCAGGATGGGCACCCGCTCCCCGATCTCCTCCTCGCACTCGGCGCTGAGGGTCACAAGGACGCTCTCCCCCTCCTCCCGGAGGGTGCAGAGGGCGGAGCGGATCTCCCCGTCCTCCCCCAGGATGTCCGCGAGGTACTCCCGGAGGATGGCCTCCCCCCGCGCCCGCAGGGCCTCCTCCGTGGGGGAGGCCGCCTCCCGGGCGTAGGGCCGCAGGGTCTCCCGCTCCAGCGTCACGGGCAGGCGCACGCCGAAAAGCCGCAGAGCCCGGGTCTCCCTTATTGTATCACATTCCTCCGCCGGAATGCTACTGCCGGGATAGAATTTTACCCGGTGGGCGCCGAAAATCAAGGCCCGGCGGATGGTCTCCCGGCCGCAGGGCACCTTCCGCCGGGACTGGAGGGGCAGCCGCAGGGAGAGGGTGTACCACGTCCGGGCCCGGACGGAGCCGAGACTGGCCGAGAGCCGGGCCCCGAAGTGCTCCGTGTCCTCCAGGCCGGAGATCAGGATCTGCCCCTCCTCCACGGTCATCCCCGGCAGCACCAGCTTCTCCCCCCAGAGGGCCTCCACGCTGCGCACCACCCCCGCCCGCCGGGCCACGAGGTTGGAGGGCGTCCGCCGGTCGGCGATCTCCGGCGCGGGAACGCGCTCCCGCACCTGCACCTGGGCCTGGCAGCCGGAGACGTTGACGGCGATCCAGCTGAGCTCCGGGATCTCCAGCAGCACGTGGTTGCGGAGCTCCTCCGACCGGAAGCCAAAGCCGAAGGTACCCAGCTTCACCCCGTTCCGCTGGAGGGAGCGCAGGATCTCCTCGTCGCTGACCGTCCGGTTCCCCTCGATGGTGAAG
This sequence comes from uncultured Dysosmobacter sp., assembly GCA_934597465.1. GTDB lineage: Bacteria > Bacillota > Clostridia > Oscillospirales > Oscillospiraceae > Oscillibacter. Next base: position 2,025 of record CAKTSC010000190.1, on the reverse strand, counting down.
TCCCAGATGAAGAAGGAGCTGAGGAAAAGCGCCACCGCGCAGGCGCAGAGCCCCACCACCAGGGCGTAGCGGCGGCGGAAGCGCCGCAGAAAGTACGGCGCACCCCGGCGGCTCTCGGCCCGGAGCTCGCAGGGGAAGTCCCCCAGTGCGGTCTTCAGCAGGGCGTAGTCCCGCCGGGGCATGGTGCAGCGGAGCTCCTCCGGCCCCAGGCGCTCCACCTCCCGGAAGCGGAGCTTCCGCTGGGCGCAGAGGTTCAGGAAGCGCTCCGGGAAGGGGCAGCGCACCCGCAGGCGCACCTCGCCCCGCAGGCGGCCCGTGATCCATCCCGTCATCTCAGACCACCCATTCCACAGCGGCCACCCGCCCGCCCACGCGGACGGCCTCCTCCGTCATGGCGAGAAGGGTCAGCCCCTCTCCCCGGATCCGCAGCAGCCCCCCGGCGGTGTTCACATCCACCGCCTCCCCGCTGTAAGAGACAATGCCCCGGTGCCGCTCCACATAGAGCTCCCGGTCGCCCAGCATCTCCACATGGGGCAGCCCCGCCGCCATGTCCCCCGGCAGGTCGAAGCGCTCCGCCACCTCCCAGAGGACGCCGTTCCCCCGTTTCCGATCCATACCCTCACCTCGGGGAAAGCCTATGCGCGGCGGGGGAAAAACTTGCGCCCTCCGGCATGGCCGGGGGGCGGCGCGGCATAGGATGGCGGCGGGGTGATGGGAATGAAGCGTCGGCTGGCCATGGGATGCGTGCTGCTGGGAACGGTGTTCCTCCTCTGGGAGGCCCCCGCCGTCCGGGACGCCGCCCGGGAGGGCCTTATCCTCTGCGCCGGGAGCGTGATCCCGGCCCTCTTCCCCTTTCTGGCGGCTTCCTCCCTCCTTCTGAAGCTGGGCTTCGGGGCGGGCCCCGCCGGGCCCCTCGCGCCCCTGATGGCTCTTTACCGCCTGCCGGGGGAGGCAGCCCCGGCCCTGCTGCTGGGCCTGGCCGGGGGCTACCCCGTGGGGGGCCGGACGGCAGCGGAGCTCTTCGCCGCCGGACGCCTGAGCCGGGACGAGACGGAGCGGCTCCTGACCTTCTGCAACAACGCGAACCCCGCCTTCCTTGTCAGCGGCCTGGGCCTCGGCATCTTCGGCAGCGCCCGAACGGGGCTCTGGCTCTGGCTGATCCATGTGTTCTCCGCCCTCCTGACGGGGCTCCTCCTGGCCCGGCGGCCCGGAAAAAGGGGCGCCGGGCAGCGCCTTTCGGAAGCGCCTCCGCCCTCCGGCGGCAGCTTTCCGGAGCTGCTGGTCTCCTCCGTCCAGGGGGCGCTCTCGGCGATCCTGGGCATCTGCGCCTTCGTGGAGCTCTTCTATGTCCTGGGCCTGCCCCTGCGGCGGCTCCCCGCCCCCTGGGGGGCGGGGCTGGCTGGGGCGGTGGAGCTCTTCTCCGCCTCGGCGGGGCTTCCCGGCGGACGGCCGGGCTTCGTCCTGGCGGCGGGGCTGGCGGGCTTCGGCGGTCTCAGCGTCCTCTGCCAGACGGCGGCGGTGCTGGCCCCCCAGGGCCTCTCCCCCACCCCCTGCCTCCGGGGGAAGCTCCTCCAGGGGGCCCTCTCCGCCGCCCTGGCGGCGGCCCTGGCCCCCTGGGTGATGGGCTGAGGGCCCCGGAAAACCGCCAAAGGAGAGGCCCGAAGGCCTCTCCTTTTCGGTTTCAGGAAGTCATCTTCTCCGGATGGCGGCGGTAAGGCTTGCCAGGAGGAAGAGGGCCAGGTTCACCATCACCACCGTGGCCCCCACCGGGGTGGACGCCGCGAAGGAGATCCCCAGCCCCGTCACGAAGCAGAGAACGGAGCTGACGGCGGCAAAGAGCACCACGCCCCGGAAGGACTTGAAAAGCCGCATGGCGGTGAGGGCCGGGAAGATCACCAGGGACGAGATCAGCATGGCCCCCATCATCCGCATGCCGAGAACGATGGTCAGGGCCGTCAGGATGGCGAGCAGGGTATTGTACCGCTCCACCCGGAGGCCCGTGGCCCGGGCGAAGCTCTCGTCAAA
>CAKTSC010000189.1 GCA_934597465.1 uncultured Dysosmobacter sp. | reverse complement strand
CGCAAGGGCCGGGGACTTCCCCGGCCCTCTTTTTGGGCGATCGCTCAATTGAAACATAAAATATTTAACGATAAACGTTAAATTTTCGTTGACAGGACCCCATCCCCTGTGCTGCGCTGGGACCAGGGAAAGCCGCCGGACCGGCCGGCGGGAACCGACGGAGAAAAAAGGAGGTCCTATATGGAGAGCTTGCGGAAAACCGCCCGGGTCCTGGACGTGGTGGCCCGGATCGCCTTCTGGGTCACGATGGTGGTGGGAGCGCTGCTGCTCCTTCTCTGGGCGCTGAACCTGCGGGACCCGTTCTTCACCAAGTATATGGGCGGGCTGCTGATGGCGGGGAACCTGAACTTCACCCTGGCGGAGCCGGTGAACTTCCCCTGGGGGGCCATGCTGGTGCTGGCGGCGCTGGAGCTGGCGGTCTACGGCTGCACGGTCCAGATCTTCCGCCGGGTGCTGCGGCCCATGAAGGAGGGCCGTCCCTTTGACGGCGCCGCCCGGCAGCTGCGGCGGCTGGCCTGGGTGACCCTGGCGGCCAACCTCGTCCTCTCCCTGGGGGAGTTTTTCGTGCAGCTGCGCTTCTACCGGGGGCTGGACCTCCGGGTCTTCCTCAGCGAGCGGGTCCTCTCCTGCGCGTCCCAGGTCCACCTGGACCTGGGGTTCCTGGGGCCGGGCATCTTCCTTCTGCTGCTGTCCTTCGTCTTCCACTACGGCGAGGAGCTGCAGCGGCAGGCGGATGAGACCCTGTAAGGAGGCGAGAAAATGCCCATCATCCTGCGATTGGACCGGGTCATGGCGGACCGGAAGATGTCCCTCAACGAGCTCTCCGCCCGGGTGGGGGTGGCCAACGTCAACCTCTCCAAGCTGAAGACCGGCAAGGTCAGCGCCATCCGCTTCTCCACCCTGGAGGCCATCTGCGCCGCCCTCCACTGCCAGCCCGGCGACATCCTGGAGTATCAGCCCCCGGAGCCCCCTTGCGGGGGAGACGGCGGCGTGGTATAATCGCGGCGTCAACGGCCCTTCGGGCCAACCCCACGGATCGCGGCGCAAGGCCGCAGGAAAGGAGCTTCCCATGGCGGAGAAAAGAAAGATCATTCTGGACGTGGACACCGGCACGGACGACGCCGTCGCCATCATGACGGCGTACCTGGATCCGGACATCGACCTTCTGGCGGTGTGTAGCGTGGCGGGCAACAAGCCCCTGCCCTACACCACGGAGAATACCCTCCGGGTGCGGGACGTCCTGAAGGCGGACTTCCCGGTGTACCGGGGCTGCTCCACCCCCATGGTCTCCACCCTGCTCCCCTCCCGCCACGGCGGCTACACCGGCCAGCGCACCCAGGTGGAGGGCATGGAGGCCCCCATCGAGATCCACACCGACTACCTGGAGTTGCCTCCCTCCACCCGCCCGGCGGAGTGGGAGCACGCCGTCTGGTTTTACATTGACACCCTGAGGAAGAGCGACGGGGACATCACCCTGGTTCCCGTGGGGCCCCTCACCAACATTGCCATGGCCATGCGGCTGGAGCCGGAGATCTGCGGCAAGATCCGGGAGATTGTCCTCATGGGCGGCGGCTATCAGCGCACCAACGCCACCGCTGCGGCGGAGTTCAACATCTGGGCCGACCCCGAGGCCGCCCAGATCGTCATGGACAGCGGCTGCCCCATCCGCATCATCCCCCTGGACGCCACCCACCGGGCCTGCATCAACGCCGACGAGAGCCGTGCTTTCCGGGCCCTGGGCACCCCCGTGGGCAAGGCCGTGGCGGACTGCGTGGATCACCGCATCCTGGCCTACAGCCACCTCCAGCCCATGGAGCGCCTGGACTCCGCCCCCATCCACGACGCCCTGGCCGTCTGCGCCGTGGTGCATCCCGAGGTCATCACCAAGTCCGTCTTCACCCGGGTGGATATCGACATCTCCGGCGGCCTCGCCGACGGCCAGACCATCGTGGATCCCCGCACCTACACCGACCGCCCCCGCAACGCCACTTTCGCCCTGGACGCCGACCGCGACCTCTTCGCCCACTGGATGCTCACCTGCCTCCACCGCTTCCATTGACCCCCACCCCCCGTAGGGCGGGGTGACCATAGCTGACGCCCCAGGTGCGTCGCTTCGCTCCTCGGAATGGCAAAAGCGATTGTCATTGCGAGGAGGCCCAACGGGCCGACGCGACAATCCGCATCCCCCGTCCCCTCCGTAGGGGCCGATGCCTATGACTGACGCCCCAATTTTCGTTCCGGAATTTGGCTGGCGGAAGCCACACCCTAGGCGCACCCCGCCGCCCGCAGACGCTTCCAATAACCGCGTAGGGGGCGGGCTCCGTCCCGCCCCGCCGCCAGACTGCCGCAAAAACCAACTCCCTTGGTTCCTCCAACCCTCCATCCCCGCGTAGGGGCGGGCGCGATGCCCCCCGGTGTGGCGGCCCTTGGCTCTCCCTTTGGGAGAGCTGTCACCGCAGATGACTGAGAGGGTCTGGCAGTCTTTTGAATGGTCACTGTTTGGTATGGCCATGGTAGACCCTCTCCGTCCTTCGTCCCCCATCCCCCGGGGGAAAGTCCAGGAAGGGGACACTCCTTCCTGGTCTCCGGCGCAAGCGCTGGCAAGGATCTGCATCATTTTTCCCGGCGGCACACCCCAGGGTGGTCTCTCTTGCCCCTCCGGGGCAATTCACCTCCTATACGCGGCGAAAAATCCTTTTCCCGAAGCGACATGCAAAAAGGATCCGGCCCCTGTGGGGCCGGATCCTTTTTGCACCCAAGCGGAGTGCGCAAACCATTGTGCGCCCGGCCTTTGGCCGGGCGCACAAGGCAGGGGAAATCTAAAGGGGGGACAAAGTCCCCCCTTTACGCCCTTACACCATACAGCACGCCCCGTCGCACCCCGCGCAGTCGGGGAATTTGCTGTGGTCGTAGGCGATGCCGTTCTTGTCGTAGTAGTCCTTGACGGCGGCCTTGATGGCCTCCTCCGCAAGGACGCTGCAATGGAGCTTGTGGGCTGGGAGACCGCCGAGAGCGTCCACCACCTGCTTATTGGTGACGGCCAGGGCGTCCTCAATGGTCTTGCCCTTGATGAGCTCCGTGGCCATGGAGGAGGACGCGATGGCGCTGCCGCAGCCAAAGGTCTCGAACTTCACGTCCTCGATGATATTGTTCTTGATCTTCAGATACATCTTCATGATGTCGCCGCACTTGGCGTTGCCCACCTGGCCCACGCCGTCGGGGTTCTCGATCTCCCCCACGTTCCGGGGATGCATGAAGTGGTCCATGACGGTTTCCGTATAGAGTGCCATAATAAAACCTCCTGACAGGCTGAAAAATTACAGGATGAAGGGCTTTCTGCCGCTGATGAGATCCTTCCACATGGGGGACATGTTCCGGAGATACTCCACCACCCAGGGGACCTCCGCCAGGATGTGGTCGATCTCCTCGTCGGTGTTCCACTCGGAGAGGCTCAGGCGCAGGGAGCCGTGGGCCACCTCGTGGGGACGGCCGATGGCCAGCAGCACGTGGCTGGGGTCCAGGGAGCCGGAGGTGCAGGCGCTGCCGGAGGAGGCGCAGATGCCCTTGGAGTCCAGCAGCAGGAGAAGGCTCTCGCCCTCGATGCCCTCAAAGCAGAAGCTGACGTTGCCGGGCAGGCGGTTCACCGGATCGCCGTTCAGGGCGCTGTGGGGGATCTGGGAGAGCCCCTCGATGAGCCGGTCCCGGAGATGGGAGACGTGCGCGGCGTTGGCCTCCATGTGCT
>CAKTSC010000188.1 GCA_934597465.1 uncultured Dysosmobacter sp. | reverse complement strand
GGCTGGATGTCGCTCTTGGCGAAGACGCCGCAGCGGGAGGCGATGGTATAGGTCTTCTCCGCCGAGGCGGCGGCGGTGTCCATCTCCTCCGGCGTCATGCGCAGGAGGGTGGCCATCTGGTCGATGAAGGCGCCGGTGCCGCCGGCGCAGGAGCCGTTCATCCGGACTTCCAGGCCGTTGGTGAGGAAGAGGATCTTGGCGTCCTCGCCGCCCAGCTCGATGATGCAGTCCGTGCCCGGGGCCAGGCGCTGGGCGGCTACCCGGGTGGCGAAGACCTCCTGCACGAAGGGGAGGCCGGCATCCTCCGCCATGCCCATGCCGGCGGAACCGGAGACGGCGAAGGGCATCCGGCCCGGGAAGCGCTCCGCCACGGCGGTGAGGAGCTCCTCGGTCTTCTCGGTGATGTGGCTGAAATGCCGCTGATAGGTGGAATACAGGATCCGGCCATCCTCCTCCAGCACCACGCACTTGATGGTGGTGGAGCCCACATCCAATCCGACTCGCACGGTTTCCTTCCTCCTTGGTGCGCCGGGTGCGGCGCGGTTTCTCTCATTTAAACAATTATACGATTTTCGGCGTTAAGACGGCATTCGGATTTCCCGTCCCATCCGCAAAGATTTTGTTAAGAAAGGCGGTTTCCAGCGGCTTTGGCGGCAGGGGACGATCCCCCCTTCCCCCGCCGCCGCCTTTGTGGTATACTGGGGAAAACTGAGCTTTTGAAAGGAAGACGCCCATGGAGACCGTTCTGATGCACACCTGCTGCGCCCCCTGCTCCCTCAGCTGCATTGAGCCCCTGCGGAGCGAGGGCATCGAACCCGTGGCTTTCTGGTATAACCCCAACATCCACCCCTGGAAGGAGTATGAGGCCCGGCGGGACTGCCTGCTGGCCTATGCTCCCGGCATCGGCATGGAAGTCCGGGTGCGGGAGGAGTACGGCCTGCGGCCCTTCGTGAAGGCGGTGGCGGGGGATCTTGACCACCGCTGCGGCTACTGCTACACCCACCGGCTGGAGGAGACCGCCCGCTATGCCTCGGAGCACGGCTTTTCCTCCTTTACCACGACACTTCTTGCCAGCGTCTATCAGCGGCACGACGACATCGCCGAGGTGGCGGAGCGCCTGGCGCGGGAGTACGGCGTGCGGTTCCTCTACCGGGACTTCCGGCCCAACTTCCGGGAGGGGAACCGGCGGGCCCGGGAGCTGGGGTTCTACATGCAGAAATACTGCGGCTGCGTCTTCTCGGAGGCGGAGCGCTACGGAAAGCAGATCGCCCGCGACCGGGCGAGGTTCGCGGAAGACGGGGGGCGGGGCTGATGTTCCCGGTGCCCCCCAACACCCTGGCGCTGGTACACGACTTCCTCTCCCGGGCAGTGATCCCCGGCGAGCTCTGCATCGACGCCACGGCGGGCCGGGGCCGGGACACGGCCCTGCTCTGCCGCCTGACGGGGCCCCATGGGCGGGTGCTGGCCTTTGACATCCAGCCCGCCGCCGTGGAGGCCACGAAGGCCCTGCTGGCCGCCCAGGGCCTCACGGCGGAGGTGCATCTTGCCAGCCACGCGGAGATGGAGCGCTACGCCCCGCCGGAGAGCGCCGGGGCCATCGTCTTCAACTTCGGGCGGCTGCCGGGGGGCGCCCCCGGCATCGTCACAGAGGCGGGCTCGTCCCTGGCGGGGATCGGGGCCGGGCTGCGGCTGCTGAAGCCCGGCGGGGTGATGGCCCTGGCTCTCTACTACGGCGGGGCCAACGGCTACGGCGAGCGGGACGCCATCCTCGCGTACCTGGCGGAGCTGGATCCCCGGCACTACTCCGTCCTCTGCGGCGACTGGCGCAACCGGAGCGGGGATCCGCCCCTGCCGGTCTTCCTGTGGAAGGATCGGTGAGGAGGCGGGCGGCGGAGCCGGAGGGAAGGCGCTCCGGCTGCCGGAATAACGGAAACCCCCGCCCCCGGGCCATGGCCCGGGGGCGGGGGTTTGATCGCGGTTCGTATATTTTGAAGAAGAATTTACGGTTTGTTGTCGCTTTCCTCCGCCGCCGGGGCCCGCCGGAGGAGGAAGGCGGCCATGGCGTCGTTTACCTGGCGGCACTCCTCCCTCTCCGGCAGCATGGCGGCAAAGGCGTGTGGCAGCGACTTCGTCAGGAAGCCCCGGAACTCGTGATCCACGCCCGCCCGCTTCAGGGCGGCGGCGAAGCGGCGGCTGTACGCCCGGAGGAAATCCCCTGCGGAGGTGGTGAGGAAGCAGGGCGGCAGGGCCCGGAGGAGCTCCGGGTTCTCGGGATCCATGTAGGGGCGGAAGGGGTGGGTCTTCCAGCCCTTGCCGTAGATGCTGGACGGCAGGAAGAGGCCGATCTTGTCCCGGCGGGTGGTATAGAACATGCCGCTCTGGAGACCGATGGCCCGGATGGGGAGGCGGCTCCCCGCCACCCCCGCCGCCTGCCGGAGGGCCGGGGAATTCCGCAGGGCGGCAAGGTAGACGCAGAGCCAGGCCCCGGCGCTGTCCCCGCAGAGGAAGAAGCGATCCGGGTCGCCGCCGTAGTCCGGGAGCTTTCCCGCGATGTCGTTGAGGCTCTCCGTCAGGCTCCGGAGGATGGCAAAGAGGTCTTTCTCCGGGGCCAGGGGATACTCCGGGCAGAAGACCAGGAAGCCCCGCCGCGCCATGTCGGCGCAGAAGGGGCGGTTGACCTCCTTGCTCCCCAGGAGGAAGCCGCCGCCGTGGAGATCCACCAGCACCGGGAGGGCGCCTTCGGCGTCCTTTGGCCGGAACACGTCCATCCGCTGCCCCTCCCCGCAGGGGACATCCGGCGTCACGGCCACGTCCTCCGGCAGGCGGTACTCCCGCTGCCGCTTCGTGAGCCAGGCCTCCAGCTTGCGCTCCTGCCTGGCCGTCTGTTGGCGGATTATTCCCTCAAACACGGTCTCGCGCCCCTTTCCTCTCGGGTCTTGGTTTTTTCCTATTCTACCACAGGCGGCCCGGCTCCGGCAAGAGGGAACGCCCCGGCTTTCCGCAGGAAAGCCGGGGCGTTTGACCGATATATTGAACTTTTCAGTTTCTATCTTCGCCGTCAATGCTTTTTCCGGGCGGCGTAGCAGCGGGCGGCGATGGGGAGGGAAACGACGTTGGCGGCCACGGCCAGGGCGGCGGCCAGCAGCAATCCCGGGAGGCTGGCGGCGGCGGAGCCGGAGGTGAAGATGTCCATCCCGGAGACACCCGCTGCCCCGCCGCAGATGAGGCCGATGAGGAGCATCATGGCAAGGCGGCCCTTCTCCACCCCGAAGCGGAACAGCAGCGGCAGCGTCAGTGCCATGGCGATGAGACTGCCCAGGAAGGCCATCAGCAGCATCTCCACCGAGGCCCCCTCCCCCATGCGGAGGAGGTGCCGGCTCACCAGGCGGAGAAGGAGAGTCAGAAGCAGCGCCCCCAGGGCGGCGATCCAGCCGAAGACGTACTTCTCCGTCACGATGTCCCGGGTGGAGTAGGGCATGGTGGCGGCCATGCGATCCCAGCGGCTGCGCTCGTCGTAGGCCAGGGCGGTGTAGGGCAGCAGGGCGGCGTAGAGCACCGCGAAAACATTCTGGAACCCGCTGGGGAACACGGCGAACACCAGGATCAGCAGCAGCATGACCTTCATCTGCTTCCAGAGCACCATGGCGTCCTTATAGAGAAGTGCCTTCATCGTTTCTGCTCCTTTCGTACCATGGCCAGGATGATGTCCTCCACCGTGGGCTTCTCCAGCGGCAGGCAGGCGGGCACGGCGTCCCGGCGGACGAT
>CAKTSC010000187.1 GCA_934597465.1 uncultured Dysosmobacter sp. | reverse complement strand
GGAGGTAGAGGATACCCAGGGACACGGCGATGACCAGGAGGGTGGCGGGGGCCATGACCTTGCAGTAGCGGCCCCAGCCGATGGAGATGCCGTTCTTGCCGCACTGAGACAGGGCCACCACGTTGGCGGAGGCGCCGATGGGGGTGGCGCTGCCGCCCACGTCCGTGCCGATGGAGAGCGTCCAGGCCAGGGTATCCAGGTGCACCCCCTGCATGGCGGAGAGGCTCTGGATCACGGGGATCATGGTGGCGGCGAAGGGGATATTGTCGATGAAGGCGCTGGCCACGGCGGAGCCGAAGAGGATGATGGCAAGCATCAGGTGGACGTTGCTGCCGCTGACGGCGCCGATGCCCTGGGCCAGGACGCCCAGGACGCCGCTGCGCTCCAGGCCGCTGATGACCACGAAGAGGCCGATGAAGAAGACGAGGGTGCGATGGTCGATCTGCCGGAGGATGGCCTTGGCCCGCTTGCGGAAGGCCAGCAGCGTCACCGCGGCGATGAGGACGCCGATGGCGGAGACGGTGAGCCCCGTCTGGGCGTGGGTGGAGAGCAGGAGCACCGCCGAGAGGAAGATGACGCAGCTGCCCAAGAACTCCCTGGGATCGTTGATGGCGTCCTTGGGATCCAGGGTCAGCTCCTTTACGGGGACGGAGCGGAACTCCTTCCGGAAGCAGAGACAGAAGTAGGGGATCACCAGCAGCAGGCAGATGCCGGCAATGAGGCCGGTGTGGGTGATGAAGTCCCCGAAGCTGTAACCCAGGGAGGTGCCGATGATGATGTTGGGCGGGTCGCCGCACATGGTGGCAGAGCCCCCCAGGTTGGCGCAGAAGACCTCCGCCAGGATGGCGGGGACGGGATCGAACTGCAGCAGCTGGCCCAGCTCGATGGTGACGGTGGAGAGGAAGAGGATGACGGTGATGCTGTCGATAAACATGGAGAGGGCGGCGGAGAGCAGCATGAAGGTCAGGAAGATGGGGAAGGGCCGGTAATGGACGGCCTTGGCGATGGTGATGCAGAGCCACTGGAAAAAGCCGCTGTCCGCCATGCCCTCCACCATGATCATCATGCCGGCGAGGAAGACGATGGTCTCCCAGTTGATGCCGCCGCTCTCGGAGGCGGCGGCGCTGTACCAGAAGGAGGAGCGGAGGAAGCACTCCAGGTTCAGGGTATCCCACACGGCGGAGACGCTGTGCATGCAGAGCCCGAAGACCAGCAGCAGTGTGGCGGCGGCGCAGACCAGGGTCACCAGGTGGCGGGGGGCCTTCTCCGTGATAATGAAGGCAAACATGATGAGGAAGATGATCGTCGCCAGGATCTGGGCGGCCATAGGCTCCCCTTCTTTCTTTCTGAAAATCGGAACGCGGAGATCTTGCAAAAAGCAAAGGCACGGAGGCAGACGCACCGGTGGGCACGCTTTCCTCCACGCCGGGGCCATTCTAACAGGTTTTTCCTGGGGAAACAATGTGCAAATCCGACAAGAGATGGGCTTTCCCCGTGAAGGAAGCGTTAATGAAAGTTTTGTCACAGCCCGGCGTTCTGCCAGGCGGAAAAGGCCGGGCTTGACTTCCGGCAGGGCATTCTGTATGATAGAAAAGTCAGGATTTGCCGCCCGGAGGGCGGCGGAAAAAGCCCCGCGGGGACGGGGCCAATATGGGGAGGCTTCCTTTTATGAAGGTCTTGAATTTCGGTTCCCTGAACCTCGACTATGTTTACGCCGTGGACGAGTTCGTCCAACCCGGGGAGACCCGTTCCTGCCTGGGCCGCCAGGTACACTGCGGCGGCAAGGGGCTCAACCAGTCCATCGCCATGGCCCGGGCGGGCCTGGAGGTCTGGCACGCGGGGATCAACGGCGAGGAGGGCGGCATCCTGCGCCAGGCCCTGGCGGAGAGCGGGGTGCATCTGGACTATCTGCGGCAGGCGGACTCCCCCAGCGGGCATGCCATTATCCAGGTGAACCGGCGGGGGCAGAACTGCATCCTGCTCTATCCCGGCACCAACGCGGAGCTGACGGAGGAATTCGTGGACGAGGTCATCTCCTCCTTCGACTTCGGCGACGTGGTGCTGCTGCAGAACGAGACCAACCTGGGGCCCTACATCATGCGGAAGGCGGCGGAGCGGGGCCTCTTCATCGCCTTCAACGCCTCTCCCATCCCGGGGGTGGAGAACTATCCCCTGGAGTTCGTCTACTGGCTCTTCATCAACGAGATCGAGGGCGCGGCTCTCAGCGGCGAGACGGAGCCGAAGGCCATCCTGCACGCCCTGCGGGAGAAGTACCCCCGGACGCAGGTCATCCTGACCCTGGGCGGCGACGGCAGCTACTGGGACGACGGCCGCGAGACCGTCTTCTGCCCGGCCTGCCATGTGCAGGCGGTGGACACCACCGCCGCCGGGGATACCTTCACGGGCTTCTTCCTGCGGGGCGTTCTGGGGGAGGACTGCGGTCTTGCGCCCCTGACCCTGGCCACCTGCGCCAGCGGCATCGCCGTCACCCGGCCCGGTGCGGCGCCCTCCGTGCCCACGCTGGCGGAGGTGCTGGCGAGCCCCATCCGGCCGGAGTGAGCCGGAGCGCCCGGTGAGGGCGTTGATCAGAAAAGAATATACAGGACGTCCCATGCCCGCGGCGGGAGCCGGGGGCATGGGACGTGGTTTTTTGGGGGGATGGGGAATTGAGAATTGATCATTGAGAGTGGAGAATGGAGGGGACGGGAGGTGGTTCGGCCCCGCGGGGGACGAGGGACGAAGGACGGGGGCGCGGGCGGCCGCGTAGGGCCGCCCCTACGGGGGTTATCGGGAGGGGCAGCAGATCCGGGGGAGCGGGCGGGGACGGAGCCCCGCCCCTACGGAGTGGCGGAAATTTCCGCAGCGGGCCGATGGGGGCATCGGCCCCATCGGAGGCGGCGGGGACGGGGAAAATGCGGGAAAACCAGGGCCGTTTCCGGCCCTGGTTTTCCTTGGAATGCAGTCAGGAAGTTTCTGCTTGGGGGCGGGCGCTCAGCCTGCCTGGGACTTGGCGGGGATGATGAGGGCGCAGATGATGTAGGCCAGGACGCCGCTGCCGCCCAGGGCGCTGAACAGCACCCAGGCCAGGCGGATCACGGTGGGATCCACGCCGAAATACTCGGCGATGCCGCCGCAGACGCCGCAGAGCATCTTGCCCTCCTCGATCCGGTAGAGCTTATGATCCATGAGCCGACTCCTTTCTTCCGCAGCAGCCGGGGGCCGCGGCCCCGGTGAACTTGCGTTCCCGCGGCCCCGCCCCGGCGTGGGGGGATCCTCTGCCAACAGTATACCACAGCGGCGGGCGTTGTCAATATACCGGGCGGCCCACGCCGGGGGCGGCTGCTTCGGGGAAGGTGGTCTTACTTCTCCGGCGGCGCCTCCTCTTCCTCCTCCTCGTTGAGGAAGAGCTCCTCCGCCTGCTGCTGGACGGCCAGCAGGTCATTGCGCAGGCGCTGGAGTTCCTTCTCGGTATCCGTGAGGGCGTTGAACAGCAGCAGATACTCCTTGGAAATCTCTTTCATACGCTTCTCCTTTCTGCCCCCTGTCCTCAGGGGGGAAATATGTATTGATCTCCCTTTCCCAGCGAGACCATCATACCTGATTCGGAAGGAGAATGCTGTCTTATTTTGTCGAAAATTTAAGCCAGAACAAAATTTTTCCATTTTTATCCCGCATTGAGGGATCCCGCCCCGAAGGCCCCCGAAAGCGGCCTCTTCCGGCGGGGATCCGGCGGCGGAGGGAGGCCCCTGCCGCCGGAGCGTCCAGAGGATCCGCCCGGCGCTCCGGCGGACGAGAACGCGCCCCCGTCCCC
>CAKTSC010000186.1 GCA_934597465.1 uncultured Dysosmobacter sp. | reverse complement strand
GGGGAGGAGTAAGGGGAGGAGTAAGGGGAGGAGTAAGGGGAGGAGTAAGGGGAGGAGTAAGGGGAGGAGTAAGGGGATACCATCTTCTTTGCTGCCCTACCGGAGCGCATAGGGACTTCCCGTAGGCGCATAGGGTGCAGGGAAGGGGGGAATTCCATGCTTTCTGCCGCGCTGCTGCTGCTTGCCAACAGCCTGCTGTTGACGCTGCGCCTCTCCGGCGGTGGCTCCTTCCCCCGGCCTCTGCGGCCGGAGGAGGAGCGGGCCTACTTGGAGCAGGCCGCCGCTGGAGACCTGACAGCCCGAAACAAGCTGGTGGAGCACAACCTGCGCCTGGTGGCCCATGTGGTGAAGAAGTATTACACCCAGTCCGCCGACCAGGAGGACCTCATTTCCATCGGCACCATCGGCCTTATCAAGGCCATCTCCAGCTTCGACCTCAGCAAAGGCGCGCGCCTGGCCACCTACGCAGCCCGCTGCATTGAAAATGAGATCCTCATGTACTTCCGCGCACAGAAGAAGCTCCAGGGGGAGGTCTCCCTCTCGGATCCCATTGAGACCGACAAGGAAGGCAACGCCCTGGAGCTCATCGACGTGGTGGGCACGGAGGACACCATGCTGGAGGACATCCACCAGCAGGACAGCGCCCGGAAGCTCCGGCGGCTGGTAGGGGAGGTGCTGACGGCCCGGGAGGCGGAGATCATCCGCCTGCGCTACGGCCTGGGCGGCACGGTACCCCTGACCCAGCGGGAGATCGCCGCCGCCTTCGGCATCAGCAGGAGCTATGTCTCCCGCATCGAAAAGCGCGCCTTGGGGAAGCTGAAGGACGCCATGGAACGCTGAGAGCGGCAGAAGTGCCCACAAGCGCGGCTATCCGCAAAAAGCCATACCGCCCGGAGCGCCTGCGAGCGGCACTTCGGGCGGCAGCTTTCCATTGGGACACAGGGACGGCCACGGAATGGATCAGAGCTTTGAGATGTCCAGCTTGTTCCGGATGGCGTACACGACCTTGGGATCGTTGATGCGGTAGACAACGCCGGCGTTCAGCTTCTCTTTGGTATTCACCACCAGCCCGATGGCTTCCATCCCAACGACATAATTGTTGGTAGAGCTGCCGGTTTGCGCCAGTTCACTGAGCTGGTTTTTGGTAAAGGTCTCGGAGGGGAGCTTCTGCAGGTGCTTGATATAGCTGTAGATATCCATGGTGCTGGCCTTGGCCCGGGGCTTCTTGGGGTAGTATTCATAAAAATTGAAATTGCTCACGAAGTCATCCAACCCCTTGTGGACGGCCTTCGGGCTGAAGGTCTCCTGGCTGGGGTCGAGGGTGTACTGTGCCTGGAAGATGCTGTCGAGAATGTGCCACAGGTCACGGGGGTTCCCGTTGCTTAAGTAGAGGATCTGCGCAATGGAACCGGCATCCACGTCGCGGCGGAACATGGTGCGGAAGTCCGTCAGGGTATGCTCGCTGAAAACGGAGAGGCGGCGATTCAGCGCGTCGACCAGGAAGGCGTCAGGCCAGGAGAGCAGCGGACAGTAGTGCTTTTGGGTGCGGACAGTCCCCAGGATCCGCTTGAAGGGAACCTCCCACACAGAGAGAACGAACTGAATGTCCGGATTCTCCAGCAGCTTATTGTCGGTTAGCAGAGGACGGATGAAGTCAGCGATCACTTCGGCGTTGTTCTCCATGCGGCTGTCCTCGTCAAACTTGTCGAAGAACACGGTGACTCTCTCATATCCCAGCTTCCGGACGACGGTGCAGAGCCTCGTCAGCATATGGTAGGAGGCCTCAGCGGAAAGAAAGTCCGTTTCCGCATCCAGCTTGAGCTTTGGGATGATGTCCCGGATCTGCGATTCCTGCATGGGCGGCAGACCGGAGTAGTAATTCCGGATGACGTCGTTCACCACGTTGAGCCCGGCGGTGAGCCCGTAGTTGAGGATGGCACGGATCAGCCCGCTCAGGTTCCGGAGGAGTCTTCGGGCGGGGGAGAGCTGGATCTCCTCGATCTTGCGGATAAGCTCCGCCTGCGTGACCGGGCTGGTATACTGCTTGAGGAGGAAGGAGAGGAAGAGCCTGTCCTCCTTGTTCAGACGCCTGAGCCGCTCCTTTTCCTCAAAAAGCTGCCGGAAGAGAGCGGATACAATGCCGGAGAGGATCAGCAGATAGTATTCAGAAGTGGCAGGCTGCAAAGACAGACTGGAGTAATCGTCGATCACGCAGCTCAGGTGTGTGGAGGATAACGTGCTTTGTTTCAGATCATTGAGGAGCGCGGTTTTTCCCGTGCCTCTGCTGCCGCGAATGATGATGCTCCGATTGCTGTCGAAGCTTTCCTTGATCGCGTCGTAGTTATGGGGATGTACGAAGATGTCCTGCGCATAAGGCGCTTCATTTTCTGCCGTAAATACGTTGAAAGGATAGTTCTTTAGCTGAAATCGCCGATAGAACTCCTTCATGGAGGGGCGCGATTGCGCCATGTTTTCCACAGGCATGCCATTCACCCGCTTTCATTTTATATTTCAAAGGGCTCTCTATCAATGAGATATTTTACCATACTCCCTTGTGCACCGCAGTCCTCGCTCGATCCGGTCCGTCACGTGCCCCCGCCGCTCCGATACGCCCGGATCTCCGCCAGAAACCGCTCCCCGTACCGTGCGGCCTTGACCTCGCCTACGCCGGAGACCTCCCGGAACTCCGCCGGGCTGCGGGGGGCCTTGGCCGCCATGTCCGCCAGGACGGCGTTGGAGAAGACCACGTAGGGCGGGATGTTCTCATCCCTGGCGATCCGGGTGCGGAGGTTCCGGAGGGCGGCGAAGAGATCCCCCGCCTCCTCCGCCGGGATGGCCGCCCGGGCGCGGCGGCCCTTGGAGTGCCGGGGGGCGGGCTCCGCCCGCACCGGCATCAGGACTTTCTCGCCCCGGAAGAGCACGGCGGAGGCGGCACCCGTCACCTCCAGGGTGTTATGCTGTGGGTTGGTGCGCAGATACCCCTCCAGCTCCAGAAAATCCAGGTACTCCCGCACCTGCCCCGCGGAGAGCTGCCGCATCAGCCCGAAGGTGGAGAGACTGTCCAGTCCCAGGGCGCAGAGCCGCTGCTCCCGGCTGCCCCGCAGGATCTGTACGATCAGCGTCTTCCCCACGTGGTATCCCAGCCGCTCCCTCACCCGCAGCACGCAGGAGAGGATCATCTGCGCCGGGACGGTGATGTCCCGGGTCTGATAGCTGGCCCGGCAGTTGCCGCAGCTTCCGCAGCGCCCGGGATGGCTCTGGCCGAAGTAGTCCAGGATGGCTCCCCGCAGGCAGGCGGTGGTCTTGCAGTAACCCACCATGGCCCGCAGCCGCTCCTGATCCCGCTGGCGGACTTCCGCCTGCTCCTGGGGCGGCAGCTCCTCGTTCCCGCCGTTTTGCAGCAGAAACCGGGCGGTCTCCACGTCCCCGGCGGAGAAGAGGAGGATGCAGTCCGCCGCCTCTCCGTCCCGCCCGGCGCGCCCGGCCTCCTGGTAGTAGGCCTCCAGGCTCTTGGGCATGTTGTAGTGGATGACGAAGCTGACGTTGGACTTGTCGATGCCCATGCCGAAGGCGTTGGTGGCCACCATCACGCTCCTGCGGTCAAAGCGGAAGTCGTCCTGGTTCTCCCGCCGCTCCGCCTCCTCCAGCCCAGCATGGTAGCGGGTGGCGGGGATGCCCCTCTCGCAGAGGGCCGCGCAGACCCGCTCCACATTGGCCCGGGTGGCGCAGTAGATGATGCCGCTCTTGCCCTGGCGCTCCCCCAGCAGCTCCAGCAGCGCCGCCATTTTGCTCCTGGGCCGCCGCACGTCGAAAAAGAGGTTGGGCCGGTCAAAGCCCGTGACGTCGCAGACGGGCTCCCGCA
>CAKTSC010000185.1 GCA_934597465.1 uncultured Dysosmobacter sp. | reverse complement strand
GTATAAGCGCCTGACCCCCAACGGCCCCGAGTGCCGCCTGAAGGGCGCCTACCTCATCACCTGCACCGGCTGCGTCAAGGACGAGAATGGCAATATCATCGAAGTCCTGGCCACCTACGATCCCGCCAGCCGCGGCGGCGACCCCGCCGACGGCCGCAAGGTCAAGGGCGCGACCCTCCACTGGGTGGATGCCGCCACTGCCCTGGACGCCGAAGTCCGCCTCTACGACGACCTCTTCACCGACGCCGACCCCGACGGGGCGGACAAGGACTTCCTGGACTGCCTGAACCCCGACTCCCTCCAGATCCTCAGCGGCTGCAAGGTGGAGCGGAGCCTGAAGGACGCGGCGGAAGCCTATGAGAAGACCGAGAAGCTGGGCCACACGGCACCCTCCTTCCAGTTCATGCGCCTGGGCTACTTCTGCCTGGACAGCGTGGATTCCACCCCGGACCACCTGGTCTTCAACCGCAGCGTCTCCCTGAAGGACAGCTTCAAGAAGTAAGAAAACCCAAACGGGAAGGGGCGGCTGGGCCGCCCCTTCCGCCGTTTTCAAAGGAGGAACCCCCATGTACATCCGCCCCGCCCGGGAATCTGAGCTCCCCCGGCTCATGGAGCTCTTCGATACCGCCCGCGCCTATATGCGGAAAAACGGCAACACCGTCCAGTGGGTCAACGGCTACCCCAGTGAGACGCTGATCCGTGATGACATCGCCCAGAACCGTGCCTTCGTGGTGGAGGAGAACGGGGAGGCGGAGGCCGTCTTCTGCTACCTGGCAGGCCGCCGTGTGGAGCCCACCTACGCCGTCATCTACGGCGGCGCTTGGCCGGATGATGCCCCCTACGGGGTCATCCACCGCCTGGCTTCCTCCGGGAAGCTCCGGGGCGTCATGGGCCTGTGCGCCGGCTGGGCGCTCTCCCGCTGCCCGGTGCTCCGGGTGGACACCCACGAGAGCAACGCCACCATGCGCGCCGCCATGGCCCGCCTGGGCTTTACGGAGTGCGGCACCATCATCCTGGGGGATGAGACCCCCCGCATCGCCTTTCAGAAGCGCCGGGACTGCCCCATCCGGGAGTGCCGGCGCGAGGAGGACTTCCTCGCCGCCGGAGCCGTCCTCTCGCAAGCCTGGCAGGCATCCCACAGCTTCTGTACCCCGGATTTCCTGGCCCGGCACACGCCGGAGGAGCGCACAGAGTACCTGAAAACCGAAACCCGGCAGGGAAAGCGGGTCTTCACCATCACAAATGACAGTAAAGTCTTTGGCCTTGTCAGCCTGCACGGCAGCGAGATCGGCGACCTCTATGTCCTGCCGGAGGCCCAGGGTCTCGGCTATGGTCGCCTCCTGCTGGACTTCGCCGTCCGGCAGGCCTTCGGCACCCCCACCCTCTGGATCCTCGAAACCAACACCGCCGCCCGGCGCTTCTATGAGAACGCCGGTTTCACCCTCACCGGCCAGGAAAACCGCTCCGGCAAGCTCGCGGAGCGGGAGATGACCCTGAAAGGTTAAGAAAACCGCCCCGGAAAGCTTGGCTTTCCGGGGCCGCTTTTTCTCCCCAGAGGATTGCGGGAAGGGAAGCCCTGTGGTATCCTGAACCTGTACCCGGAACACCCCAAAAGAGTTTCCGCAAAGGAGGCCCCTATGGAGCAGGATCAGATCACGATATGGAACCTTGTGCCTAGATTCCTGGCATTCTACCGCCTGGCCTCCGCCGCCCCGCCGGAGCAGCGCTGGCCCCTCTGGCAGGAGCACTACGGCTTCGCCGCCGTCCCTCCCGGGGAAGAGGGGGCCCGCCTGGCCCAAACCCTGGGGACTGGCCCCGCCGGGCTGGAGCGGGAGGGCTACTTTGCCGGATGGGAGCTGGTCGGACAGCTGCTGGCGGAAGGCCGCTCCTTTGCGGACATCGCCCGCATCCCGGCGGAAGACGCCGCCCCCCCTGCGCCGCCTGCTGGCCTAGGGGGATCCCCCAAGTGCCCGCATCGCCGAAAAGTCCCCCCACAAAACATTCATCCTAACATCCCGGAGACCGTCTCCGGCAAACGCAAAGGAGGCATGCCCATGCAGTCGTTCCCCATGGATCCGGACGGCCAGGCGGCCCTGGCGGAATACGGCCTGGGCGGTACGCCCCTCTCCGGCAGCCACATCCGCCGCTATGAGGCCGGGGAGCAGATGGTGCGCCAGGGGGAGGCCATGGACGCCCTCCTCTTCGTCCGCAGCGGCCGCGCCAAGGTCTGCATCAACGCCTGCAACGGCCGCCACCTCATCATCTGCTACTATATCTCGGACGGCGTCCTGGGGGACGTGGAGCTTTTGACGGAGGCCCAGGCCATGGACACCGTGACGGCCCTCTCCCCGGTGGACTGCGTGGCGGTGCCCATGGATCGCAACCGGGAGGCCCTCCTGGGCTACCCGCCCTTCGTCCTCCGGATGGGGCAGGAGGTCTCCGCCAAGCTCAAGTACAGCAGCCGCGCCCACACTGTCTCCGCCCTCTACACCAGCGAGGAGCGGCTCTGCTCCTACCTCCTGATGGCGGAGCGGGACGGTATCGTCCGGGAGTACCTGACGGAGGTGGCCCAGTCCGTGGGCGTCAGCTACCGCCATGTCTTCCGCATCCTGGGGGAGCTCTGCCGGGAGGGCATCCTGGAACGGACGGATTCCGGCTTCCGCATCCTGGATCTCCAGCGCCTCCGTCAGCGCTCCTGCGAGGCGGAGTAACGGGAGAGGGGAGCCCCTCTCCCAAATTTTTTCTCCCTTTCAGCCAGCTTTCAGGAAGCCCTGCTATCCTTGCCCCATCAACCAAACAAGCAAGGAGGCAATTCCCATGAAGAAGACCTTCCGAAGCCCCCTATCCATTGCCCTGGCTCTGGCCCTGGCCGCGTCCGCCCTGGCAGGCTGCGGGGAACAGCAGACCGCCAGCGCCGATCTCCCCGAAGGGGCGGTCTCCCTCGCCCTCTCGGATGACGGCATCACCGTGGATGGCGCCGCCGTGACGGAGGACGAGAGCGCCGCCGTCTACACCGCCCACGACATCGTCTACTACCAGGATGGCCAGGACTTCACCTATGGCGCGGGCGATGGATCCGACGCCCACACGGCGGAGGAGGCCGCCGCCCATACCGTGCTCCACATCACAGAGCCAGGCACCTACGTCCTCAGCGGCACCCTCTCCGCCGGGCAGATCGCCGTGGATCTGGGTGAGGACTCCAAGACCGACCCCAGCGCCGTGGTGACGCTTTATCTCAACGGCGTGGACATCACCTGCACCGTGGCCCCCGCCGTGATCTTCTACCGGGTCTATGAGTGCGACACCGCCTGGGTAGATTACGACGAGAACGGCGCCGAGGGTTACGAAGCAGCCTATGAGGTGGATACCTCCGCCGCCGGAGCCAACGTCGTCATCGCCGACGGCACGGAGAATACCATCTCCGGCTCCTACGTGGCCAAGATCTACAAGCCGGAATCCGTTACCCTCAGCGAGGACGGCACCGAGGTCACGGACGCCAAGAAGCTCCACAAGTATGACGGGGCCTTCTACTCCAGGATGTCCATGAACGTCTCCGGCGGGAAAGCGGGGGACGGCATCCTGAACATCCAGGCGGAGAACGAGGGCTTGGACAGCGAGCTCCATCTCACCATCAACGGCGGTGACATCCGCATCACCTCTGGCGATGACGGCATCAATACCAACGAGGACGGCGTCTCCGTTACCACCGTCAACGGCGGCACCCTCGCCGTTACCGTCACCGGCAGCATGGCCGGGGAAGGCGACGGCATCGACTCCAACGGCTGGCTCGTCATCAACGGCGGCACCGTCATCGCCGCCGCCTGCGCCACCAGCGCCGACAGCGGCCTGGACTCCGACATGGGCATCTA
>CAKTSC010000184.1 GCA_934597465.1 uncultured Dysosmobacter sp. | reverse complement strand
ATCCCAGCAACCAACGGGGCGAAACTTGTTATGGTCTCTGCTTCTCTTTCCGCGCTGCTCGCTTCGCTGGCGCTGGCTAGGTGGGGGTGGGGATAAAGGGACGGGGTTACGGATTCCCACGTCGCTCCGCTCCTCGGAATGACAGGGAAATAGAAATTTCTCCTCTTATTCGCTGTCATTGCGAGGAGGTTCGCAGGAGCGACGTGGCGATCCGTTCTTTTTGATGGCGGTTTGGGTGTGGGAAGCCTGTCCGGGGGGCCACATAGGGCCGCCCCTACGGGGTTGACGGAAGTGCCATGCAGATTCGGGAGAGCGGGCGGGGGCGGAGCCCCGCCCCTACGGGGTGACCGAAGGTGCTGCCAATGGGGCGGCGGGGTGTGGTCACCCCGCCCTACGGAGGGGGAATGGTACGGGCATCGGGGTGCGTACCGGCAATCCCTCAGTCACGGTCGAAGGCCGTGACAGCTTCCTTTGCACAAGGGAGCCTTGCCCGGCGGGGACGGGGAGGCAGGTTGCATAATGGGGTGTGTATTTATCCGTGTTAATAGGGATATAATTAATAAATATACGGAAAGAACTGGATTTCCTGTTGACAAAAGGAAAATGCGAATGTATTATATGCACATGAAGACGGATAAAACCGAAATTATTCGACAAGGAGTGCATATATATGAAGAAGACTGGCATTAAGAAGATCGTCCTGGCCTATTCCGGCGGACTGGATACCTCCATCATCATCCCCTGGCTGAAGGAGAACTACGATGACCCCGAGATCATCGCCGTGGCCGGTAACGTGGGCCAGGCGGACGAGCTGGAGGGGCTGGAGGAGAAGGCCATCAAGACCGGGGCCTCCAAACTCATCGTGGCGGATCTGGTGGATGAGATGGTGGACGAGGTCATCGTCCCCGCCATGAAGATGGACGCCAAGTATGAGACCTATCTCCTGGGCACGGCGTTCGCAAGACCCGTTATCGGCAAGAAGCTGGCGGAGATCGCCGTGGCCGAGGGGGCCGACGCCATCGCCCACGGCTGCACCGGCAAGGGCAACGACCAGGTGCGTTTCGAGCTGGCCATCAAGCGCTTCGCCCCCCAGATGAAGATCATCGCCCCCTGGCGGGAGTGGGACATCAAGTCCCGGGAGGAGGAGATCGACTTCGCCGAGGCCCATCACGTGCCCCTGAAGATCAGCCGGGAGACCAACTACTCCAAGGACAAGAACCTCTGGCACCTGAGCCACGAGGGCCTGGATCTGGAGGATCCCTCCAACGAGCCCCAGTACGAGAAGCCCGGCTTCCTGGAGATGGGCGTCTCCCCCCTGCAGGCCCCGGACGTGCCCACCTATGTGACCATCGACTTTGAGGCCGGCGCCCCCGTGGCCCTGGACGGCGAGAAGATGAAGGCCAGCAAGATCATCGAGAAGCTCAACGCCGTCGGCGGGGCCAACGGCATCGGCATCATCGACATCGTGGAGAACCGGCTCATCGGCATGAAGGATCGCGGCGTCTACGAGACCCCGGGCGGCACCATCCTCTACTACGCCCACGAGCATCTGGAGATGCTGACGGTGGACAAGGACACCCTGCACGCAAAGCAGAAGCTGGCGGTGGATATGGCGGATCAGATCTACAACGGCAAGTGGTACACCCCCCTCACCGAGGCGCTGGTGGCCTTCGCCAACAAGAGCAACGAGCATGTGACCGGCAGCGTGAAGCTGAAGCTCTACAAGGGCAACATCATCCCCGCCGGGATGACCTCCCCCTACTCCCTGTACTCGGAGAACCTTGTCACCTTCGGCGAGAGCGACTACGACCAGGGCCAGGCGGCGGGCTTCATCAACCTCTGGGGCCTGCCCACCAAGGTGCAGGCGCTGCAGGAGCAGGGCAAGCTTTAAAGCTTTCGCATAAGCGGCTTCGCCACTTATGCGAGGAGCACTGCGCTCGGGTGCCTTGCCCCGGCTTGGCCGGGGCAAGACACTTCGCTTCGTGAGAAGGATTTTTCGCCACGTACAGAAGGTGAATTGCCCCACAGGGGCAAGAGAAGCCACCCTGGGGTGCGCCGCGGCGAAAAATGATTTTGATGTCGCTCGGCGGGACGAAGGACGGGGGATGTTGGGACGTTGGGCGGGGGACGTTGGACGATAGTTTTTTAGGAATGGAGAAATGACATGGCTAAGATGTGGGCCGGACGGGCGGCGGGGCAGTTGGATCAGGCGGCGGATGACTTTAATTCCTCCATCCGCTTCGACAGCCGTATGTACCGCCAGGACATCATGGGATCCCTGGCCCACGCGGCCATGCTGGCAAAGTGCGGCATCCTGAGCCCCGCCGAGGCCCGGCAGCTGACGGAGGGGCTCACGGGGATCCTGGAGGACATCGAGAGCGGGAAGCTCCCCATCAACCCCGGCGCCGAGGACATCCACATGTTCGTGGAGCAGATCCTCACCGAACGGCTGGGGGACGTGGGGAAAAAGCTCCACACCGCCCGCAGCCGCAACGACCAGGTGGCCGTGGATCTCCGGCTCTGGCTTCGGGAGGAGAGCGGCAAGGTGCGCGGGCAGCTGCGGGAGCTGATCGCCGTCATCGCCGATCAGGCGGAGGCCAACGCCGACGCCATCGTGCCGGGCTACACCCACCTGCAGCGGGCCCAGCCCATCCTCTTCGCCCAGCAGCTGCTGGCCTACGGCATGATGTTCTCCCGGGATATCACGAGGCTGCAGGACGCGGCGAAGCGCATGAACGAGTCCCCCCTGGGGGCCTGCGCACTGGCGGGCACCACCTATCCCACCGACCGGCAGATGACCGCCGCCGCCCTGGGCTTCGACGGCCCCTGCCGCAACAGCATCGACGCCGTGTCCGACCGGGACTTCTGCGTGGAGCTTCTGGCGGCCCTCTCGACGATCATGATGCACCTCTCCCGCTTCAGCGAGGAGATCATCCTCTGGTCCAGCTGGGAGTTCCACTTCGTGGAGCTCTCGGACGCCTACACCACCGGCTCCTCCATCATGCCCCAGAAGAAGAACTCCGACATGGCGGAGCTGATCCGGGGCAAGACGGGGCGGGTCTACGGCGACCTGATGGGAACCCTGACCATGCTGAAGGGACTGCCTCTGGCCTATAACAAGGACATGCAGGAGGACAAGGAGTCCATCTTCGACGCCTTCGACACCGTGGAGCAGTGCCTGGCGGTCTTCACCCCCATGCTGGCCGCCATGAAGACCCACAAGGACTCCATGTACCGGGCGGCCCAGAAGGGCTTCATCAACGCGACGGATCTCGCCGACTACCTGACGAGGAAGGGGATGCCCTTCCGGACGGCCTACAAGCTGACGGGCTCCCTGGTGGCGGAGTGCATCGCCAAGGGGCAGGTGCTGGAGAACATCCCTCTGGAATACTATCAGGCCTTGAGCCCCCTCTTCGGGGCGGATCTCTACGAGGCCATCGACCTGCACACCTGCGTGGAGCGCCGAACCAGCGAGGGCGGTACCGGCAAGGCCTCCGTCCTCTCCCAGATCGCGTACCTCCGGGCGCTGCCGGAGGAGAACTAAGAGACTATCCGCCCGCCGGGCGAGACTTCCCGTAAAGGAGAATACGACAATGAAGAAGATGCAGAAATTCCTGGCCATGGCCCTGGGCCTGGTCATGCTCCTGGCCCTGGCCGCCTGCGGCAGCGCGGCCCCGGACGCCGATACCAGCACCGCCTCCGGCTCCGCCGCCGGCAAGACTGTAATCACCGTGGCCACCAGCCCCGACTTCCCGCCCTTTGAGTCCCTGGACGGCAGCGAGGTGGTGGGCATCGAGGTGGACATCCTCCAGGCCATCACCGAGAAGCTGGGCATGGAGATGAAGCTGGAGCAGATGGACTTTGAGTCCGT
>CAKTSC010000183.1 GCA_934597465.1 uncultured Dysosmobacter sp. | reverse complement strand
GTGTGGAGCAACGACGGCCCCGGCTTCTACGGCGCGGTGCTGGAGACCCCCCAGCACGCCCGGCTGGAGGGCCGCATCCACAGCATCATCCCCAAGTCCTCCGTGGTGGGGATGCTCCTGGAGCACGAGGAGAGCTACACCGTGGTGGACAGCAATCAGACGGGCCTCCTCCAGCACGACGGGTTTTCCTGGCAGGTGCTGGGCACGAGCTTCGTAACGCTGCGCCAGGTCAGCCGCCAGGGGCGGCGGAACGACCTTGCCCTGAAGGAATGGGTGCGGCGGCTGCCCCTTGACCAGCGGGAGAAGTTCGTGGACGGCCTTTTCGAGGTGCTGACGGCCTCTGGCGCCACCACATTGACGGATCTCAAGGAGGACGGCTTCCGGGCGGCGGGCGCCATGGTGCGGGCCATGAAGGACATGGAGAAGGACACCCGGGACGCCCTCTTCAACGCCCTGGCGACCCTCTTCCGCAGCAACATCCAGGCGGCGGTGGAGGAGGCCCGGGAGGAGGCCCGCAGCGAGGGAAGCCCCCTGCGCAGG
Organism: uncultured Dysosmobacter sp.; assembly: GCA_934597465.1. Taxonomy (GTDB): domain Bacteria; phylum Bacillota; class Clostridia; order Oscillospirales; family Oscillospiraceae; genus Oscillibacter. The sequence continues at coordinate 3,346 of CAKTSC010000183.1, read as the reverse complement.
CTCACGGAGCTGACGGAAAAGATCGGACGGGGAAAGAACGACCCCGAGAAAGGATAAGCGATGGAAGCCCTGAAACTGAAAGATTTCCTGAATTACCGCTTCCTCTCCGGCGTCCAGTACGCGCCGGACGGCAGCAAGGCGGCCTTCGTGGCGGCCAGTGCCAACGAGGAGGAGAACAGCTACGAGCGGCGGCTCTGGCTCTGGGACGGCCGGCTCCGCCAGCTGACGGATCTGGGGAAGGAGGGCTCCTTCTGCTGGGAGGATGCCGACACCCTCCTCTTCCCGGCGGATCGCTCCGCCAAGGAGCGGAAACGCCGGGAATCCGGGGAGGAGTTCACCGCCTACTACCGCCTCTCCCTCTCCGGCGGCGAGGCCCTGCCCGCCTTTACCCTGCCCTTCACCGCCCTGGGCGTGAAGCCCCTGGGGGAGGGGAAGTACCTGGCCCTCGGCGATATCGACGCCCGGCGGCCCGACTACTTCGAGATGACGGAGAAGGCCCGGGCGGAGGTGGCCAAGGAGTACGCCGAGGAGAAGGACTACGAGGTCTTCGACGAGATCCCCTTCTGGGGCAACGGCATGGGCGTCATCAACAAACGCCGCCGGGCCCTCTTCCTGATCACCGCCGAGCCCTGGGAGATCCGCCGGGTGACGGAGGATCCCTTCCTCAGCGTGGACAGCCTGGAGATCCTGGGGGACTACGCCTTCTTCAGCGGCCGCAGCTACGAGAGCCGGATGCCCCTGGCGGCGGACAGCCTCTTCCGCCTGAACTGGAGGAGCGGGGAGCTCCGGCACTTCCCCCTGCCGGAAAAGTGCGAGCTGTCCCTCCAGGCCGTGGGGCAGGAGCTCTGGGCCTTTGCCACCATCGATCCCGCCCATGGCGGCAACCAGAACAGCGATGTCTACCGGGTCGACCGGGAGACCGGGGAGCTGACGCTCCTCCGCCGGGAGGAGTACAGCATGTACTCCTCCGTGGGCAGCGACTGCCGCCTGGGCGGCGGCCGCCAGGGGGAGGCCAAGGGCGATTCCTACTACCACCTTACCACCCGGGAGGGGAGCTCCCACCTCTACCGCATCGATGGGGACGGCCAGTCCCACCCGGTGGTGACGAAGGACGGCAGCATCGACTGCGTCACCGTCTCCCCCACGGAGGAGAAGGCCCTGATGGTGGCCATGTACGACGGGCGGCTCCAGGAGCTCTACCAGGCCGACCTCAAGACCGGGAAGGTCAAGCGCCTCAGCCACTTCAACGACGCCGCCCTCCGGGGCAAGTACATCGCCCCCTTCCGCGCCCTCAGTGTGGAGAGCGAGGGCCTGACCATCGGCGGCTGGGTGCTGGAGCCCAAGGACTATGACCCCAGCAAGACCTACCCCGCCGTCTTCGATGTCCACGGCGGGCCCAAGACCGTCTATGGCCCCGTCTTCTACCACGAGATGCAGCTCTGGGCCGGCATGGGCTACTTCGTCTTCTTCTGCAACCCCAAGGGTAGCGACGGCCGGGACAACGATTTCATGGACATCTTCGGCCACTACGGCGAGACCGACTACCGCAACCTCATGGATTTCGCCGACGCCGTGCTGACCGCCTACCCCCAGATCGACCCCAAGCGGGTCTGCCTCACCGGCGGCAGCTACGGCGGCTTCATGACCAACTGGATCATCGGCCACACGGATCGCTTCTGCTGCGCGGCGTCCCAGCGCTCCATCTCCAACTGGCTGAGCTTCTACGGCGTCTCCGACATCGGCTACTTCTTCGCCCCGGATCAGTGCCGCGGCGATGTCTTCACCCCGGAGGGCCGGGAGGCCCTGCTGCGCCAGTCCCCCCTCTGCTACGCCGGGAACGTCACCACCCCCACCCTCTTCATCCACTCCGATGAGGACTACCGCTGCCCCATGGCGGAGGGCCTGCAGATGTATACGGCTCTCGCCGACCGGGGCGTGCCCGCCCGGCTCTGCCTCTTCCGCGGGGAGAATCACGAGCTCTCCCGCTCCGGCAAGCCCAGGCACCGCGTCCGGCGGCTCCGGGAGATCACGGACTGGTTTGAAACGTACAGCCGTCCCCGGGGCTGAGACGGGAAGGAGGGAAACCCTATGAAAGTTGCCATGCAGTTTGCCATGCCGGCGGAGCTCCACGCCTTGCCGGGCCTGAAAGACCGCCAGCCCACCGCCGTGATCTCCGGCATCCCCATCTATGAGCTGGGCCGCGACCTGCTGGCCGCCTGCGGCGGCGTGGGCAAGGTCAACGCCGCCATGTGCGCCCAGATCCTCTGCCGCCACTACCGCGCCGGCCTGATCCTGAACTCCGGCGTGGCCGGGTGCCTGACAGACCTCCCCATCGGGGCCCTCGTCCTGGCGGAGGACTTCGTCCAGCACGATGTGGACACCACCGCCGTGGGGGATCCCATCGGCCTGGTCTCCACGGTGAATACCGTGACCTTCCCCACCTGGGATCCCGCCCGCTGCCGGGAGATCCTGGCGGAGCTGGGCCATCCCGCCGGGAGCGGCCGGGTCGCCAGCGGCGACTGGTTCGCCGTGAAGGGCGACCGGGCCGCCTGGATCCGGGACACCTTCCACCCCGTCCTCACGGAGATGGAGGGCGGGGCCATCGCCCAGGTCTGCCTGCGGAACGGCACCCGCTTCGTGGCCCTGAAGTCCGTCTCCGACCACCTCTTTTCGGAGCGGCAGGCGGAGGAGTATTTCAATTACGGCGAGGCTCTGGCGGCCCTGGGCCGGGTGCTGCTGCCCTTCGCCTGGCGTCTTGCGGAGGAGGGCTGAGATGGAACGCATCGCTAGCTTCACCGTGGATCACACGGTGCTGACGCCGGGGCTCTACCTCTCCCGGCGGGACGGCGACGCCGTCACCCTGGATCTCCGCTTCAAAAAGCCCAACACCGGCGACCTTCTCAGCAACGCCGAGATGCACTCCGTGGAGCACCTCATCGCCACCCTTCTCCGGAACGCTCCGGAGAGGGACGCCGTCCTCTACTTCGGCCCCATGGGCTGCCAGACGGGCTTCTACTTCCTCTTCGACCGGCGGAAGCTGGATATCCCGGGGGCCATCGCCCTGCTGCAGCGGGTCTTCGCCCAGGCGGCGGAGTTCCGGGGGGAGATGCCCGGCAAGTCCGCCCGGGAATGCGGAAATTATGTGAACCTGAATGTCTCCCTGGGCCGGGCCGTCTGCGCCTTCTATGCCCGGCTCATCGCCCACTGGACGGAAAGAGAGCTCACCTACCCCACCGCCCCCTGACCCCGCGTCCCCCAGCGCCCCGGCTCCGCCGGGGCGCTTTTTCTCCACTTTTTGCCCCCGCTCCCAGGCGGTCTCCGCCTGGGAGCGGGATCAGACCCAGCC
>CAKTSC010000182.1 GCA_934597465.1 uncultured Dysosmobacter sp. | reverse complement strand
ACTTAATTCAGCTCCTAAGATATCCTTGTAGATATATTCTAATCTATCTATGATCGTTTTCAATTCAATCCATTCAGAGATATCCAATTCTGAAAGACTTCCACAATGTCTATTCAACACCAAAATACATCTGCCGACATAGTCCTGTACATCTGCTAAATAAACAGACCAATATAATGATTTATACAGCAGCCATTCGGATTCTTTATAATCACACCATTCGCACATACTTATCACTCACATCTCCATATTTTGAGTTGCAGATTCGTTTGATTCTATCTTATCAGATAACAGGATCAGACACAAGAACAGCTACAGTCGTTCATGCTGCTGTGGCTGTTAACTGCCTTATGAATACCGCGCCTTGGAGACGGGCGGTTTTTTTCCGCGTCCGGGGGCAAAATATCCCGGAAAAGCCTTGCAATCCCGGAAAAAATGTGATATCCTTGCATCGTTAGTAGAGTAAGGAATGTGGGAGTGGGCCTTAGGCCCGCTCTTTTTCATGACTATTTTGCGGGATCCACCGCCTCCGGGCGGCGGAGAGGGAAAGGAGCGATCCCTTGAAAAAGATCACTGAGCTCGTGGCCGGGCTGGCCGCTCCCGCCGTGGAAGCGGCGGGCTGCTCCCTCTGGGACGTGGAGTACGTCCGGGAGGGAGGCACCTGGTACCTGCGCATCTATATCGACAAGCCCGGCGGGGTGGACATCCTGGACTGCGAGACCGTCAGCCGGGCCGTGGAGCCCCTGCTGGACGAGGCCGACCCCATCCAGGGGAGCTACACCTTTGAGGTCTCCTCCGCCGGGGCGGAGCGGGCGCTGAAGCGGCCCTCCGACTTCGCCCAGTTCATGGGCAGCCCCGTCACCGTGAAGACCTATCAGGCGAGGAACGGCCGGAAGGAGTTCGCCGGGACATTGGCGGGCTACGACGAGGCCAGCGGCGACGTGACCGTCACCGTCGGGAAGGAGACCATGGTCTTCCCTAAGAGCGAGACCGCCCTGGTCCGGCTGCGGGTGGAATTCTGAAACACGAAAACCTGATGATACGATAAAGGAGTCAAAGGCAATGGCAGCGAGAGGCAAGAAGCAGAAGAAAGAACCCGCCGGCATGAACTGCGCCGAGATCTTCGCGGCGCTGGCGATGCTGGAGAAGGAGCGCAACATCCCCCAGTCCTTCATGATGGATAAGATCATCCAGGCCCTCACCACCGCCTACAAGCGGGATCACGCCGACGTGGAGAACGTCATCGTGGATGTGGACGAGGAGCACCAGACCCTCAAGATGTACGTCCAGAAGAACGTGGTGGACGAGGAGGACTACGTGGATCCCGCCAACGAGATGACCCTGGAGGAGGCCAAGGCCCTCTCCGCCAAGTACGAGATCGGCGACACCGTCAACATCCCCGTGGACAACGTGGAGTTCGGCCGCATCGCCGCCGGCAACGGCAAGCAGGTCATCATCCAGGGCCTGCGGGAGGCCGAGCGCGGCATGATCTACGACGAGTTCAACTCCAAGCAGCATGAGATCCTCACCGGCACCGTACTGCGCATCGATCCCCGCACCGGCAACGCCACCCTCCAGATCGGCACCGGGACGGACGCCACCGAGGCCGTCCTCACCGTGGGCGAGCAGGTTCGGGGCGAGGAGCTCACCGAGGGCAGCAGGCTGAAGGTCTACGTGGTGGAAGTCCGCCGGAATACCCGGGGGCCCCAGATCATCATCTCCCGCACCCATCCGGGCCTTGTCAAGCGCCTCTTCGAGCTGGAGGTGCCCGAGATCTACGACGGCACCGTGGAGATCCGCTCCATCGCCCGGGAGGCCGGCAGCCGCACCAAGATGGCGGTCTGGAGCAACGAGCCGGACGTGGATCCCATCGGCGCCTGCGTGGGCCCCAAGGGCCAGCGGGTGGAGACCATCGTTCAGGAGCTCCGGGGCGAGAAGATCGACATCGTCAAGTGGAGCGAGGATCCCGCCGAGTTTGTGGCCGCCGCCCTGGCCCCCGCCGACGTTGTCAGCGTGGAGACCGGCAGCGAGGGCAAGACCTGCCGCGTCCGGGTGCCGGACGACCAGCTGAGCCTGGCCATCGGCAAGGAGGGCCAGAACGCCCGTCTCGCCGCCCGCCTCACCGGCTGCAAGATCGACATCAAGCCCGAAAGCTGGACGGGCGAGGAGGACGAGGCGGAGTAAGCCCGCCCCCATCTGAGAGAAAGCGAGGCAGCCCCATGCAGAAAGTGAGGAAGATCCCCCAGCGCCAGTGCGTGGGCTGCCGGGAGATGAAGGACAAAAAGAGCCTCCTGCGGGTCGTCCGCTCGGCGGAGGGCAAGGTGTCCCTGGACTTCGGCGGAAGAGCGCCGGGCCGGGGGGCCTACGTCTGCCATAACGTGGACTGCCTGAAGAAGGCACGGAAATCCCGGGCGCTGGAGCGGGCCTTCTCCGCCCCCATCCCCGAGGAGGTCTACGACGCGCTGGAGCGGGAAATGGAGGGCGAGGCATGATGGATCCCATCCTTTCCATGATCGGCATCTGCCGCAAGGCGGGGAAGATCGAGCCCGGCGAGGAGCCGGTGGACGCCGCCGTCCGGGCAAGGGACGCGCGTCTCCTGCTGCTGGCCGCCGATGCGGCGGACAACACCGCCCGCCGCTGCGCCCACTTCGCGGAAGTCGGCCAGTGCCTGTGGCTGCGGATCCCCGAGAGCAAGTACGAGCTGGGCCGAGCCCTGGGGCGCAGCAGCTGCGCCATCCTGGCCGTGACGGATACCGGCCTTGCCCTGGCAGTGGCCCAACGCCTGGCGGAGCAGGATCCCGCACACTACGACGAGGCCGTGGCAAAGCTCCGGGTGAAGGCCCAGCGGGCCCGGGAGCGGCAGGAGGAGCAGCTCCGGCACGAGAAGAACCTCCGCCGGGGCAAGCGCCGTCCCAAGTCCCCGCCGCCGGAGCCCCGGGCCCCGGAGGGCGGAGGGAAGACAGCGCCGGAGGGGCGTCTGCCCCGTCCGGAGAGCCGGGGAGGCCAGCGTCCCCGCCGCGGCGGCGGGGAGCGGGGCAAGCCCCCCCTCCGCCGGGAGGGCGCGCCGCCCCGGGACGGCGCCAAGCCGGGCAGACCCCGCGGCCCCGGGAAGACCCCCGGCGGCGACAGCCGGGGCCCGGGCTACCGTCCCTCTAAAAAGGAACGGCGGCACGCCGAGGCCAACGCCCGCTACGCCCACGCCCGCCCCGTGAAGCGGGGCAAGGGCAGCCGGCCCGGCGGCGGAAAGAGCCCGGGCGGCAAGCCCTGAGCGCAGACCAGATAATCTTTGAAATTCCCCCTTCCTCCGGGCAGGGTTGCAACGAGGTGGCTTCATTTGGCTATGGAAAAATACAGAGTGCATGAGGTAGCAAAGGATTTCGGCCTTCCCACCAAGGAGATCGCGGAGATCCTGACGAAATACGCCGCGGCGCCCAAGAATCACATGCAGGTGCTGACGGACGGGGAGCTGTCGGTGATCTTTGATTACCTGACCCAGAAAAACCCTGTCTCCGGCATCCAGGTGATCTACGCGGACACCTATAAGGAAGAGAAGCCGGCGGAGGCCCCCAAGGAGGCTCCCAAGCAGGAGGGGCCCAAGGCCGAGGCCAAGGGCGCCGCGCCCCAGGGCCAGAAGCCTCAGTCCGGCGGCCAGCAGGCGCCCCAGGGCCAGAAGCCCCAGGCAAAGCCCGCCCAGTCCGCCCCCCAGCAGCAGGCAAAGCCCGCCGGGAACCCGGCGGTGCCCCAGTCCGCCTCCCGGGTGCCCCAGAAGAAGATCGTGGACACCCGCAAGGGCGGCGATGTGAACCTGGCCAAGTACGACCAGCGGCTGGAAGAGCTGGGCGGTCAGCGGGGCGACCGCATGGCCCAGCGGGGCGGCAAGGAGAAGAT
>CAKTSC010000181.1 GCA_934597465.1 uncultured Dysosmobacter sp. | reverse complement strand
CAGCCCGGCGCAGATCACCCGGATGAAGCGGAACGAGAGCGTCAGCACCCACACCATCGAGATGTTCTGCCGCATTCTGGACTGCCCGGTGTCCGACGTGATGGAGTATCTTCCGGACTGAAAAAGCGCCCCTCCGAAAGGAGGGGCGCTTCGCTGTATTGGCCGTCAGTCCAGGAGCCGGCCGGAGAGGCGGCCGCTGCTCCAGGCCCACTGGAGGTTATAGCCGCCGCAGTCGCCGTCGATATCCAGCACCTCCCCGGCGGCGTAGAGGCCGGGAACCAGGCGGCTCTGGAGGGTCTCGGGGTCGAAGTCCTCCGTCCGGATGCCCCCCGCCGTCACCTGGGCCCCCTCGAAGCCCAGGGTACCCTGGACGGGCAGGGCGAAGTCGTGGACGGCAGCGGCGATGGCGGCAAGGTCGCTCTCCCCCAGCTCCGGCAGGGGGGTGGTGAGATCGTAGCCCGCGTAGCGCAGGAGCGTCCGGCCCAGGCGGTTATGGAGGATGCCGGTGAGGAGGTTTTCCGTGGTGAGGTGAGGCATGGCCGCCCGGCGGCGGCGCAGGAGGGCCATGGTATCGGCGGCATCCAGGCCCCGGAGGAGATCCAGATGGAGGGTGAGGTTCCCCTTCCCTGCCGCCGCGGCCCGGGAGATCTCAAAGACGGCGGGGCCGCTGACGCCGAAGTCCGTAAACTGCACCTCGCCTTGGCTCTCGGCCATCAGGGACTTGCCCCGGCGGAGGAAAACCGCCGCGTCCGCCCGGACGCCCTTGAGAGACCGGACGAAGGTGGGATCGGTCTTCACCTGGACGAGGGCGGGGGTCAGGGCCGTGCAGCGGTGGCCCAGGGACTCCAGCAGCTGGTAGCCGCTTTTGCCGCCCCCCAGCTTCCCCCCGGCAAGGCCCCCGGCGCAGAGGATGACCCTCTCCGCCGTCAGCGTCTCCTCCGCCGAGGAGACGGCGAAGCCCCGCCTGGTCTTCCGGATGCCCGTGACCTCAAAGCCCGGGCGGGTGACGGCCCCGGCCTCGTCCAGGGCGAAGCGCAGGACATCCACCACGCTGCCCGCCTGGTCGGAGAGGGGGTAGACCCGGCCGCCGGGCTCCGTCACCGTGAGAAGGCCCAGGCTCCGGAAGAAGTCCAGGGTCTCCTCCACGCCGAAGAGGGCCAGGGCCCGGGCGGCGAAGTCCGGGGCGGCGCCGTGGTAGTTGGCGGGGCCCAGGGCCCGGTTCGTCAGGTTGCAGCGGCCGTTGCCGGTGGCCAGCAGCTTGCGGCCCACCCGGGCCTGCCGCTCCAGCAGCGTCACGGCATGGCCCCCCTGCCGGGCGGTCAGCGCCGCCATCATGCCGGAGGCCCCGCCGCCGATGACCAGAACTTCCATGTCTCTTCCCCTTCCCTGCGCCGGTGGGCGCGGTTTCCTTCCCTCCGATTATAGCAGACGCCGCCCGGCGGCGGAAGCCCCATTTTCCCCTCTTTTCCGGAGCTGCTGCACGGAGACGTGCAACCCCTCCCCCGCCCCGCCGCCCTTACTGGGGGCGCGGGCCCGGGCGTCCCGGGGGAAGAATCTCCGGGCGGAGGGGAGGAACAGGGGGATGGACACCATTGTGGTGGCGCTGATCTCCGGCGGCGTGACGCTGGCGGGGGTGCTCATCGCCAACAGCCGCTCCCAGGCGGTGACGGAGACCAAGCTGGATGCCCTCACCCGGGAGGTGCGGGAGCACAACAACTTTGCCCGCCGGATGCCGGTGGTGGAGGAGCAGATCCGGGACATGGAGCGCCGCCTGGGCGTGCTGGAGCGGAAATGAGGGGGACGCGCCCCCAGGGGGCGCGGGAAAGGAGCAATTCCATGGAAAGAAGCATCTCTCAGCGCCTGGCGGCGCTGCTGAGCGTCAAGAGCCTGGTAACGCTGACACTGACGGCGATCTTCGCCGCGCTGACCCTGCGGGGCGGCGGCAGCGGGGAATTTTCCCAGGTCTACGCCACCGTCATCGCCTTCTACTTCGGCACCCAGGCCCGAAGGGAGGCCCAGGGGGAGGGCGGCCAATGACCGCCCTGGAGCCCCGGACGCGGGAGGCGGTGCTGGCCATCGCCGCCTGGCAGCTGGGGGTGACGGAGCAGCCCGCCGGCAGCAACGCCGTGAAGTACAACACGGCCTTCTACGGCCGGGCGGTCTCCGGCCCCGCCTACCCCTGGTGCCTCAGCTTCCTCTGGTGGGTCTTCCGGGAGGCGGGCTTCCACCTCTACCGCACCGCCAGCTGCACGGTGCTGAAAAACCGCTACCGGGCGGCGAGGCAATGGGTGACGGAGGGCTACCGCCCGGGGGACATCCTGCTCTTCGACTTCAGCGGAAAGCGGAGCCGGACGGAGCACGCCGGGCTGCTGGAGCGCGTCGAGCCCGACGGGACGCTGGTGACCATCGAGGGCAACACCGGCAGCGGAAGCAACGCCAACGGCGGCGCGGTACAGCGCCGCCGCCGGAAGACAAGCCTTGTGACCGGGGCCTGCCGCCCGGGGTACAACCTTTAAAGAAAGCACCGGAAGGCGGCTGCCTTCCGGTGCGTTTTTCTGCGATGAAATCAGAGGTAGAAGAGGAGGTCGCTGTAAACCGGGAAGGGCCAGGCCTCCTTGGGCAGCAGGACTTCCAGGGCGTCGGCGGCCTTGCGGGCGGCGGCCATGGCGGGAACCAGCTCCCGGTGGCAGTAGCCCATGGCGGCGGTGGCGGCGGCGGGGACGGCGGCGATGCCCGCCTCCAGCGCGCCGCAGGCGGCGTAGAGCTCCTCGGTGAGGGCGGAGACGGACTTGGCGGTCTCGGTCTCATAGCCGCAGGAGACGGCCATCTGCTGCTTCTTCCACATCCGCTCGCAGAGCTCCGCGCCGAAGGCGGAGACAGCGGGCAGGATCTGGCGGCGGATCATGTCCGCCATGGTCTTGGCCTCGATGGAGGTGACGGCCACGTAGTTCTCGGCGTGGATCTCATAGCGGGCCTGGACTTCATCGGGGGTGTAGATGCCGTGCTTCACGAAGAGATCCACGTTCTTCTGGGCGATGTAGGCGGGCAGGGCCTCGGCGGTGGAGGGGAAGTTGCACAGGCCCCGGCGCTCCGCCTCCGCGATCCAGTCCTCGGTGTAGCCGTTGCCGTTGAAGATGATCCGCTGATGCTCCGTCAGTACCCGGCGGATGAGGGCGGCCAGGTCGGTCTGGAAGTCCTGGGAGCCCTCCAGCTCGTCGGCGAACTGCTCCAGCTCCTCGGCCATGATGGTATTGAGGGCGATGTTGGGCCCGGAGATGGACTGGGAGGAGCCCAGAGCCCGGAACTCGAACTTATTGCCGGTGAAGGCCATGGGGGAGGTGCGGTTGCGGTCGGTGTTGTCCTGGGGGATGTTGGGCAGCACGTCCACCCCGATGCGCAGGGTGCGCTTGCCGGCGTCGGTATAGGGGGTGCCGTGGATGATGGAGTCCACCACTGCCTGGAGATCGTCCCCCAGGAAGACGGAGAGGATGGCGGGGGGCGCTTCCTGGGCCCCCAGGCGCAGGTCGTTGCCGGGGAAGGCCACGGTGGCCCGCAGGAAGTCCTGATACTCGTCCACGCCCTTCAGGAAGGCGGCCAGGAACAGGAGGAACTGGGCGTTCTGGCTGGGGGTCTTGCCGGGCTTGAAGAGGTTTTTGCCGCCGTCCGTGGCAAGCGACCAGTTGTCGTGCTTGCCGGAGCCGTTGACCCCCGCGAAGGGCTTTTCATGGAGGAGGCAGACGAGACCGTGGCGCTCGGCCACCTTCTTCATCATCTCCATGGTGAGCTGGTTCTGGTCGCAGGCGCTGTTGGCGTCGGTATAGATGGGGGCCATCTCGTGCTGGCAGGGGGCCACCTCGTTGTGCTTGGTCTTGGAGAGGACGCCCAGCTTCCA
>CAKTSC010000180.1 GCA_934597465.1 uncultured Dysosmobacter sp. | reverse complement strand
GGCCTCGGCCCCATCTTCGGTGCTCTCAGCGGCGCTCTGTGGGGACCCGTGGTCTTCCTGTGGATCACCTTCGGCACCATCTTTGCCGGTGCCGTTCATGATTACTTCTCCGGCATGATGAGCGAGCGCAACGAGGGCGCTTCCATCTCCGAGATCTCCGGCATCTACCTGGGCGGCGCCATGAAGAACGTCATGCGCGTCTTCAGCGTTGTCCTGCTGGTGATGGTGGGTACCGTCTTCGCTGTGGGCCCCGCCGGCCTCATCCAGCTCCTTTGCAAGAACGGCGGCGCCACCGGCATCTTCTCCCAGACCCTGTTCTGGCTGATCCTGATTCTGATCTACTACTTCATCGCCACCTTCCTCTCCATCGATAAGATCATCGGCAAGATCTACCCCGTCTTCGGCATCTGCCTCATCATCATGGCGGCGGGCGTGGCCCTGGGCATCTTCACCCACGGCTATACCATCCCCGAGATCTGGAACAACTTCAGCAATCAGCATCCCTCCGGCACCCCCATCTGGAGCTTCATGTTCATCACCGTGGCCTGCGGCGCCATTTCCGGCTTCCATTCCACCCAGAGCCCCCTGATGGCCCGCTGCATGAAGAGCGAGAAGCAGGGCCACTTCGTGTTCTACGGCGCCATGGTCTCTGAGGGTATCATCGCCCTGATCTGGGCCGCTGCCGGCTGCGCCCTCTACACCGGCGAAGAGCTGCTGGCCCTGGGCGGCGGCGGTTCCACCGCTGTGTACGACGTCTGCTCCAAGACCATGGGCGGCGTGGGCATCGCCCTGGCCATGCTGGGCGTCATCGCCTGCCCCATCACCTCCGGCGATACCGCGTTCCGTTCCGCCCGTCTGGTGCTGGCCGACTGGTTCAAGATGGATCAGAAGAGCTGGAAGAACCGCCTGATCCTCTGCGTGCCCGTGCTGGGCGTGGGCGCCATCCTGGGCATTGGCAACGCCACCGGCCACATCAACTACTCCGTCATCTGGCGCTACTTCAGCTGGACCAACCAGACCCTGGCCATGATCGTGCTGTGGGCCGCTTCCATGTACCTCTTCTACAACAAGAAGAACTACTGGATCACCGCCGTTCCCGCCACCTTCATGAGCGCCGTGTCCGCCACCTACTTCCTGCTGGGCAACGAGTGCCTGGGCAAGCTCATCAACCTGAAGGCCGCCGACGGCAGCTTCGCCGGCTACAACACCGCCGTGGCGTACCCCATCGGCATCGTGGTGGCCATCCTGTTCCTGGGCATCTTCCTGTACACCATCAAGAAGCGCAATCCCCAGCCTCACTACGAGACGCTGCATAAGTAATTCACCACCCCAAAGGGCGGCAGGGGGAACCCTGCCGCCCTCTTTCCCGTGTTGACGGGGGAAAAGAGGAGGATCGCTATGACAAAGGCCCTCAGCCGTTCCCAGCTCCCCAAGGAGACGCTTTCGGCGGATAAGAAAGCCTGCCGCCGCTTCGGCCCCTGCGGGGTCGGGGAGCAGGCTTTGTACCTCAACAGCTTCTGGTTCGAGCGTGTGTACTATGTGCCCCTCGCCGCCGTGCGCCGGGTCTTCAAGCGCATCGCCATGAGCCGGGGCGGCTTCACCGGGAAGGGGGCCTTCGGTACCATCCCCTACCTCGTGGTGGAGTATGACGACGGGCAGCAGAAGCAGTGCACCTTCAAGCGGGAGGAGGATGTGGATCTGCTACTGGCCCACCTGGCGGCTACCCATCCGGAGATCCCGGGAATGAGCCGGGAGGGGGAGCGGCGTCTGGCCGAGAAGGCCGAGAAGGAGGCCAAGCGCTACCTCAAGGAGCTGACGCCCCAGGCCGAGAAGGCCCGGCAGGAACTGGAGCAGGCCAAGGCCGTCCTCCAGAGAAAGCCGGAGCTGACGGCCCGGCTCTCCGCCGCCGCCAAGGCCAAGCGCATCGACGACCGCAGCAACCACGCCTACCGCTGGGTGGCCATGGCCATCATGCTGGCGGGGGCCGTGGCGCTGGTGTACGGCATCCGGAGCCTGGTGCAGAAGGACAGCTCCGGCCTCTACTTCCTGCTGCTGGGCATGGCCGCCATCTTCCTCTTCTCGGGGCTGCATGTCTTCCCCACGGCCAAGAATAACCGCAGGGCCATTGAGAAGGACTGGCGGGACTCCATCGCCGCCATGGACAAGGCCCTGCCCATCGGCTTTCCGGTGCCCGCCTGCTACGCCCACCCCATCGTGCTGGAGCGGATGATCCGGGTGCTGCGGGAGGGCCGGGCCCAGACCGCGGCGGAGGCCCTGGAGCAGGTGAAGACCGACCTGAAGGCCCTCACCGCCGACGTACAGGTGGAGCAGGAGGAGCACGACGAGGTGGTTGCCATCAAGCCCATGTTCCTGCTGCAGGATTACAAGTAAAGCAATGGAAAACGCCCCGGAAGGCTTGGCCTTCCGGGGCGTTTTTTGTTCAGAGGAGCTGCTCCGCCAGGAGGACGGCGGCAAGGCTCAGGCCCAGGCTCAGGAGGATGTAGAGGGCGGCGGGGAGGCAGCGGCCGCTCTGCAGGAGGCCGGCAGTCTCCAGAGCGAAGGTGGAGAAGGTGGTGAATCCCCCGCAGACGCCGGTTTTCAGGAAGAGGACGAGGCGGGGATCCAGGCTGCCGCCCCGGCTGAGGGCGGCGGCGATCAGGCCGATGGCGAAGGCCCCCAGAACGTTGGTGACGAGGGTGTTCCAGGGGAAGGCACCGGCCCGGGACAGGGGGGCCAGGGACAGGAGATAGCGGAGCACGGAGCCCAGGAAGCCTCCCAGGCCCACGGCGAGACAGTTCAGCATGACGGTTTCCTCCCCAAGAAGAATAAAATGACCCCTGCCAAAGCAGAAGTCATCCGCTTAACGCGGTTTCGGTTGCCCGAGGGAGCACTTCATTCCCGGGGATAGGATAGCACAGGAGGAGGGGGATTGCAAGGGAAAGGGCCGCACTTTGCGCGGCGCTTTCCTAGGCGGTCTATTTAAGTATTTTACAGCCCCAGTAGCTGCTTTTTCTTGGCGTCAAATTCCTCCTGGGTGAGGATGCCGGTGTCCAGGAGCTCCTTGTAACGCTTGATCTCATCCACGGGCGAGGTGGCCGGAGCGGCAGGAGTTGGGGTTTTCAGTTGCTCCATGTCCCCCTTGCTGATCTCTTCCACATTGACAGAACCACAATGGGGGTATTTTTGTAATCCGTGGGGCTTCCCACCGTCCGCTGCTGGCTGGTGGCAGTCAGCATCCCGATTCTGTCCCCACTGAAGACAGACAGCAGACCGCCAACTGCGGAAAGAGCACCTGCTGTCGCGGTCAATGTGCTGCTAGCTTTGTCGCTGTCTGTATAGCAATAGACATGACCGCAGACCTCACAGTGCATATAGTGCTCTTTTGAAACATTGGAAAGGTTAATGTATTTTTCGCCGAAGTCCTTTCCACGGACAGATTCCAGTTGAATCGGCGTTGCACCGTCATATGCGAGTTTCTTTTGCGCCATATGAAATGCATACCGGAATCGTCCGACATCGCCGGATCTAAGACGGAACAAGATTGAGAGATTCAAGTCCTTCACTCGGAGATTGAATATCTCAGTATTACCGAGCGGTACCATCTTAAAGTCTTCCATGGCACAGCCGTACGGAATAAAAACATGATCTCCCTTCCAGTCGCTGGGCGCATGATAGACAATACCTCTCTCCGTAAAAGCGACACAGCCTTTCCAGTCTCCAATGAACGCTTCCAGCACCTTTCCTCCAAGAGTGTCTCACTGTATTTCTCCATGGATTCTCCTCTCTTTCTCCTGAATGGCAAGTTTCCATTGCACTCGGTTTCTGCCTGAAAAATCGTGTGATTCTCCATTGATACCTATTATATATCCTATATTTCTGTGCGTCAATGCAAATATATCTTT
>CAKTSC010000179.1 GCA_934597465.1 uncultured Dysosmobacter sp. | reverse complement strand
GGCGTGGAGAAGCTGCTGGAGGACGGCCGGGTGGACTTCATCTTCCCGGCGGACTACTCCGAGGGCACCGCCCTGGAAACCACAGCCAAGGACATCCTCCGCCGCATCGCCATCACAGAGCGCCTGGATCGGGAGACCACCCGCCAGCATAAGGCCATCGGCAGCGACCTCCTCCCCGACCAGGTCGGCCTCTTCTGACCCCGCCCCGCCGCCAGACTGCCGCAAGGAACGATTCCGTTGGTTCCAACAACCCTACGACACCCCGTAGGGGCGGCCCTGCGGGGCCGCCCGCCTCTCCGCGGCGGCCCCGCCGCAAGCCGCGGATCTTCCCCCGCCCAAAACGCAAAAAAGGGCCGCCCACCCGGGCGGCCCTTTCTGTATGTCTGTATGCACTTACTGATAACGGTACTGGCGGCCGGTGAAGCCGTCGATGTAGCTGAGAAACATCTCCCGGTTGTGGAACTCCATCAGCTGGCAGCCCTCCGCCTCGTGGAAGGAGACGATGCGGTTTTTCGTGTCCACCCAGATGCGCCAGATGGCGCTTTGCGTTTCGTTCATTTGGAAAAAGTCTCCTTTCACCGCCAATTTGGCGTTTCATTCTACTCTATTAGACGATACAGAAGGGGGAAATGTTGCAGGAAAAGCGAAAAAATTTTCAAAAAATTTTGAAAAAGGGGGAATTCTGAAAGACCGAAAATCGCAGATACCCCCTGGGGGTATACGAAATCCCCCTCCGGGACGCCATTTTCCGGCCCGGAGGGCGCGGAACGGCGGAAGGCGATGCTGGAAAGATCATGCAGGAATTGAGGGGGCGGGATGTCAGGAAGCGGCGGCCACGTCCTCCGCCATCCGGGCGGCCACATCGTCCTTCAGGGCGGCCCAGGCGTCCTCGTACTCCACGTAGTAGCGGGGGCAGATCTTGCCGGTGACATCGTAGTGGCGGATGACATCGGCCTGGGGATCCAGTTGGAAGGTCTCGCAGAGCCAGGCGGTGAGCCGCACCACGCTGTCGTAGGTCTCGGGGCTGAACTGACCGGTCTCGTCCGGATGGCAGACCTCGATGGAGACGGTGTCCTCGTTGCGGGAGTTGGAGGCGTAAGCGATCTCCGTCAGGGGGATGCACTGGACGACCTCGCCCTCCAGGCCCACCACGAAGTGGCTGGAGGCGTAGGTCTCGTCCGTCCCGGCGCTGAGACTCTCGAAGTAGTTGCGGTTGGCCTGGGCGGAGGTGCCCGGGTTCCCCACGTAGTGGATGACGACGCCCCGGATGGTTTTCAGCTCGTCGCCGGGCCGGGAGTAGGGGTTCACCGTGAGGAAGTCCTGCTTCACGTAGTCCGGGACGGGGATACGCTCGCCGTCCGGGGCCAGGCTCCGGCGGGCGAGGAGCACGCCGCCGATGACCAGGGCCAGGAGGCCCAGCAGCAGGAAGGGCCGGAGGTTGAGACGCCGCTTCCGGCGGCGCTTCCGCCCCGGCGGGGGCTGCCGGACAGGCCGGCGGGCCTGATAATAGGTATTCGTGCTGGACATTGGGATATGCCTCCTTTGTGGTACAGGGGGGATCGCTGGGAAAGCCCGGCGGCTTGGCCCCGGCATCGGGGCCGGGATCTCCCGCCCTTCGGGCGGGGAGGGAGATGGCGTTTTAAGGACTGTCATTGCAAGGAGCGCAGCGACGCGGCGCTCCGTCCTTTTTGATGGTGTTTTGGCTGTGGGGAGTCTGTCCGGGCGGCCACATAGGCCGCCCCTATGGAATTGACGAAAGGAATAGCAAGTCCGGCGGGGACGGGCGGGGACGGAGCCCCGCCCCTACGGGGTGACCGAAGGCGCTGCCAATGGGGCGTCGGGGACGCCGCCCCCTCCGGAGGGGAGAACGGTGCGGGGATCGGCGGCCCGGCGGGGTCAGGCGTCGGTGGAGGGGATGCCCTTCATTTCCTGCCAGGTGACGAAGTTCTCCTCGGTGGCCAGGCTCAGATCCAGGAGGGCCTGTTTGGTCTCGGTCATTTCGGGGCGGATGGTGATGTTGATGTTGTCGTGGCTTTCAAACTGGGTGCCGTGCTCGTCGGTGAGGGTGCGGTAGAAGTCGAAGCTCAGATCCATGGCGTAGGCGGTCTCACCGTCGTCGAACCAGTCGTACTGGCCCCAGGCGCCGTTTTCGGCGTCCCGGGAGATGGCGGCCAGGAGCGTCTCGCATTCCTGGGTGCCGAGAGAGTAGCTGTCGCCGTTATACTGGGCGGAGAACCAGCCGCCCTCCACGTGGAAGGCCGGGTCGCTCCAGCGGAGGCGGGCCTGGCGCAGGGCGGGGCTGTTGACGTAGGCATCCAGGACGCCGGCGTAGCTGCCGGGCTGCTGGAGGTCGGAGCGGGCGAAGGCCACGGTGTAGAAGCGCTCCACCGCCGCGCCGCTTTTCAGGGTGTAGACATAGCGGATGTTGGCGTAGACATCGGGGTCGGAGGAGGTGCTGCCGTGGCGGTAGGTCTCGTAATTGCTCTCGATGAGGAACTTCTGGTCGATGAGGGTGCGCTGGAGTTCCTGAGCTCCGGCCAGAAGCTCCGGCTGATCCTCCGGCGTCAGGTAGTAGGTATTGTTGGCCACATAGAGCTCCAGCTGGGCGATCTCGCTCCCGTCCGGGATCCGGCGCTCGATGCCGAAGAGGTCATAGCGCATCCCGGCGCAGAAGGCGATGCAGGCGGCCACCAGGCACAGGGCCCCCACGGCGCTGCCCCGGAAGACCCGGAGGGACTTGGCCAGGAGCATGGAGGCGGCGTAGTAGCCGATGAGCCCCGCGATGATGAGGAAGATGGCCATGGGCACGGGGGAGAAGGTATCGCCCACCTGGAAGCTCTCCCAGAGGAGGGCGTAGAGGAGCCGCCCGCCCAGGAGGGCGCTGAGGGCGGCCACGCCGAAGCGGAAGACCGGGCGGAAGCACCGGACGGCCACCACGTCCCCGGCCCGTTCGCTCTCCCGGCGGCGGTAGAGGAGGTAGGCGAGGGCCAGGAGCAGGAGGCCCACGGCGGCGTAGGCCGCGATGTACCAGGCGTTGGCCAGGGACACGGCGCTGAGCTCGCTGTGGTAATCCATGGCGGAATCCTGCACCGTCACATACTCCGAGTCGGCGTAGATGCGCAGCAGGTAGAGGACGGGGCAGAGGAAGTCCACGCTGCCGGAGTAGCTGGAGGTGAAGCCGAAGAGGAAGCCCCGGGCGAAGAGGTTGCAGAGCCAGTCCCCCAGGGGGGCCAGGAAGTTCAGGAGGAAGTAGAGGGCGGGCAGGGCGAAGGCGTTGCCCGTCAGGAAGGCGCAGAAGGTGGCGATGCCGAAGAAGGCCACGCTCTGCCCGGTGATGCCCAGGATGGTGACGAGGGTGCCCCAGGCGTCAAAGCCGCCGCAGCAGAGGGAGAGGAGGGTGGCGAAGAGCCCGGCCACGGCGTAGGGGATCAGCATCATGGCAAGGCCGGAGAGGAGGTTCGTGAGGAACAGCCCCTCCCGCCGGATGGGCAGGGTGTGCATGAGCCCCACGCTGCGGGGGTTGTAGAGGTAGCTCCACACCGCCATGGCGCAGAGGATGGCGTAGCCCAGGGAGACCACGGGGACGATGTCCCCCACCAGGTAGTAGTAGCTCTGGCGGACGGCCAGGGGCGCCAGGGCCATGTTGCCGGACTGCACCATCTGCACCAGGGCTGCGGCGGGAACCAGGAAGCCCGCGAAGGAGGCGAAGCCCCAGAGGGGCCAGTAGCGGCCGAGGTTTTTCCGGAACAGCGTCCGGTTAAAGAACGATATCTTTGACTTCATAGTCTGCACCTCCCAGCTCGTAGATAAAGATCTCCTCCAGCGTCAGGGGCACGGCGTCCACCAGCAGGGGCTGGTACTGGGCCAGCAGCGCCGTGGCTTCGTCCGCGTTCATCCGGAGGATCAGGG
>CAKTSC010000178.1 GCA_934597465.1 uncultured Dysosmobacter sp. | reverse complement strand
GACTATTGACATTTGACCACCGTGATCCGATCTGCCCCAAGGCCCGTCAGGGCGGCCACCGCCTGGGTCACCGCCAGCTTCACCTCCGCCCGGTCTGCCCCCTGGCAGACCACGAGAGCCCCCCGGTAAGCGGGACTCTCCCGCCGGGTCACCACGACCTCTTCCCCGCCGCCGGCGCTGAGGATCACCGTCTCCCGGCGGCTCTCGCGCTCCGGAGCTTCCGGGCTGCCGCCCGAGACCTCCTCCGCGTCCTCCGCCAGGATCCGCTCCCCGTCGCTCTCCAGCGTCAGCATCAGGTGGAGCTCCCCGGCCCCATCAATGCGGCTGAGGATCCGCTCCATCTCCTTCTGCTGAGCGGTCAGGGCCGCCTCCGCCGAAGTCTCGGAGGAGACCGCCGCCGTTCCGTCCCCGCTCCCGCCGGGCCAGAGGAGCAGCAGCGCCCCCAGCCCCAGAACGGGCAGGGCGTACTTCCCCTTCTCCCAGAGGGCGCGGAGCCGCGCGAGCCCCTCACTCCCCCTCATAACGCTGCCTTTCCCTGGGGATGCCCAGCTCCGCCACCGCCCGGCTCAGGGCTTCGTCGTAGGGGCAGCCCAACTCCGCCCGCCAGGGCAGGAGCACACCGTCCGCCTCCCGGACTTCCACATCCGCCGGGGCCTCCAGTCCCAATGCCTCTCCTTTTTCCCATATATATGCCTCCGCTTCCTCCGCTATGATGGCGGCAAGCCGGGCCTGCCGCTCCGCCTCCAGCTCCGCCTGCCGGGCCTCCACCTGGGCCTGGAAGGCGGATGCGTCCCAGCTCCAGCTCCGCCCCACCCCCAGGGGGCGGAGCACCGCCAGCAGCAGGATCAGTCCCCCTGTGAGGGAAGCCAGGTTTTTCAGCTTTCCCTTGGGCAGCAGCCGCTGGACGAGGGTCACCAGCAGCGCCGCACAGCAAACGCCGGAAAGCCAAGCGCGCAGCGCGTCCATCATAGGCCCGCCGCCCCCATGGCCGCCACGATGGCGGCCAGCAGCACCGCCGCGCAGCTGGCGGTCATCCCCAGCACCAGGGCAAAGGCGCTGCCAAGGCCGCCGATGAGCTTGGGCAGCGTTCCGCCGCCGGTGAGCTCCGCCAGGAAGCCCGCCCCCCGGTAGAGGAGATACTGGATCCCCAGGTGGAGGAAGGGGTAGGCGCAGATGGCCAGCACCCCCAGCGTTCCGAAGATCCCGATGCTGCCCCGCAGCACCCCCGCGCCGGAGAGCAGGGTCTCCGCTGCGTCCGAGAGGATGCCGCCCACCACCGGCACCGTGCCGGAGAGCACGGCCTTGGCCGCCCGGACGGCGGCCCTATCCGCCGCGCCGGAGATGGCCCTCGTCAGCGTGAGGTAGAGGGTGAAGGCCGCGAGGCTCCCGCCCAGGGCCCAGCTCACCGCCTTCCGGATGCCCTCCGCCAGGCCCTGGAGGGGCGTTTCCGGGGCGGCTGCCGCCGCCGTCAGCAGTGCCGCGTAGAGGTAGACCATGGGCAGCAGGAGCTTTCGGATGAGCTCTAGCAGGAAGGTGCCGAAGAGCACCGTTCCCACCTGCTGCACCGAGGCCGTCTGCACCGCCCCTCCCGCCGCCAGGGTCATGGCCAGGGCCCCCAGCAGGGCCTTGCCGAAAAGGGCCGTGGCCTCCATGGCCTCCCACCCCAGGCCCACGAGGTTTTTCAGGCTCTCCGCCGTCAGGGCCGCGATGGCCAGGGCCCCGGCCAGGGACACATAGTCCCCGCCCCTGCCCCCCTGCAGCCCCCGCAGGGCCCCGCAGAGCAGCACCGTGAAGAGCACCCCCGTCGCCGTCCGCAGGCGGCTTTGCAGGACCCTCCCCGCCTGGCTCCGGATCCCGTCCCAAAGGGCGGAGAGCCCTGCGCCCAGGCTCCCGGTCTCCCCGTCCAGCAGCCGCTCCGCCTGGGAGGGCAGGGCGCTCACCAGCTCCTCCGGCAGCTCCGCCGCCCAGGCGGAAACGCACAGCGCCGCCAGTGCCGCCAGCAGGCAAAGCCATCCTCTCATGCTCCCATCAGCTCCCCCAGTAAAGTCAGTGTCCGCTCCAGCAGCGGCAGCGCCGCCAGCATGGCGCAGACGCTGCCCGCCGTCTCCAGCCCCGCCGCCAGGGCGGATTCCCCGGCGTCCCGGCAGAGGTCGCCCCCCAGCTGCACCACCAGAGCGATGCCTAGGATCTTGTAGAGAGGGGCGAAAACGGCGGCGTCCAGGCCTGTCCCCTCCGAGAGCGTCCGGAGGAAGGTGATGAGATCCCCCAGGGGCTCCCCCAGGGAAAAGAGCAGCGCCCCCAGGCCCGCCAGGGCCACCAGCAGCCCCAGCTCCCCCTGCCTCCCCTTCAGCAGCAGGGCCAGCAGCGCCGCCAGTACCGCCAGGGCGCTGAGCCGGATGATCAGCTCCATCCCTAAAACCCGAAGAGGGCCTTGGCCAGGTCGAAGAGGGCGCTGATCTCCCGCAGCAGGATCATCAGCACCACCACAAGGCCCGCCAGCGTGGTCATCAGGGCCTGCTCCTCCCGGCCGGAGCGGATCAGCAGCTGGTTGAGCACCGCCACCAGGATCCCGATGGCGGCGATCTTGAAAATCAGGTCTACGTCCATGTTTCCCTTCCTCACAGCAGCAGTATGATGATAAGGGCCGCGCCGGAGAAGCAGAGGGCCGCGCCCCGTTTCTCCCGCTCCTCCCGGCCCTGCCGTTTCTCCGCCAGCTCCTCCAGCACCCGCTGCCGGGCGAAGGCCAGGGCCCCGGCGCTCTCCCCGGCGTCGCCCCCCAGGGCGCCGCCCAGCTCCTCCAGGGCCGTCCGGCACCAGAGGGAGAGGCCCCAGCCTTCGCCGCAGCGGCGCAGGAGCTCCGGCAGGGGCGCTCCCGCCCGGAGCCCCGCCAGGACGCTCCCAAGGCCGGGGCCCAGGCTGGGCTCCTCCCGGGAGAGGGTCTCCAGCAGCCGGGGCAGGGGCGTCCGCCGCCCCTGGATCTCCGCTTCCATCCGCCCCAGGAGGGCCGCCAGACGCCGGAGGGTATCCTCCTCCCGGCGGCGGCGCAGCACCTCCGGGAAGAAGGCCCCGGCGGCGGAGGCCAGTACCAGCGCCGCACCCAGTGCCTTCACGGCGTCAGCTCCTCCCAGCGGTATGTCCGTTCCCCGGACTTGTTCTCAATGACGATGGCCCGGGAGAAGGCCCCGCTCTCCTGCAGAAGCCGAGTCAGGGGCTTTTGCCCCAGCTCCCGGACATCCTGGGCGTGGATGGTGGCCAGGAGCCCCACACCGCAGTTGGCGGCCATGGCCATGGCCCGGATGTCCTCCTCCGCCGTGATCTCATCCACAGCGATGACCTGGGGATTCATGCAGCGCAGCAGCATGGGGATGGCCTGGGCCTTGGGGCAGCCGTCCAGGATGTCCGTCCGGGGCCCCAGATCCATCTGGGCCCGCCCCTGGCGGGAGACTGCCACCTCCCCCCGCTCGTCGGCCAGGGCCACCCGGGTCTCCGGACAGCCCACACCGCTGGAGAGGCAGCGGATAAGATCCCGAAGGAGGGTGGTCTTCCCCCCGCCGGGGGGCGAGAGCAGCAGCGTGGAGCGAAAGCGCCCCTCCCGGAAAAGGCCGGGGGCCAGCGCCTCCCCGATCCCCTTCTTCTCCCGGGGGATGCGGATGGCGGCGGAGGAGAAATCCCGCAGTCCCGCAGTCTCCCCCTCCTTCAGCACGGCGCTGCCGCAGAGCCCCACCCGGCAGCCGCCCCGGACGCTGAGGTAGCCTCTGCGCAGAGACTCCGCCGCCGCGTAGCGGGAGAAGTCCGAGGCGATGTTGCAGAGCCCCTCCAGATCCTCCTGCTCCACGGTGGCGGCAAAGGGAACTTCCCCCTCCGGCAGCAGCACCGTCATGGCCCGTCCCACCCGGAGCCGCAGCTCCTCCGCCAGGGC
>CAKTSC010000177.1 GCA_934597465.1 uncultured Dysosmobacter sp. | reverse complement strand
TCGGGCATGCTGTGGACAGCAGCCTCCTCGATGTGGGCGATGGCGTGCTCCACGGGGCCGGAGAAGGTGTGCATGGGGACGGTCTTGGTGTCCTTGGCGGCACGGATGGCGGCCTCGGCGGCCTCCATGACGCCGGTGCCCTTCAGGGCGGAGATCTCAACGATCTGGCAGCCCAGCTTCTCGGCCAGGGCCTTGGTGTCGATCTTATCGCCGTTCTTCTTGACGATATCCATCATGTTGATGGCGATGACCACGGGGATGCCCAGCTCGGTGAGCTGGGTGGTGAGATAGAGGTTGCGCTCCAGGTTGGTGCCGTCGATGATGTTCAGGATCACGTCGGGACGCTCGCCGATGAGGTAGTTCCGGGCCACGACTTCTTCCAGGGTGTAGGGGGACAGGGAGTAGATGCCGGGCAGGTCGGTGACGATGACGCCGTCGTGCTTCTTGAGCTTGCCCTCCTTCTTCTCCACGGTGACGCCGGGCCAGTTGCCCACGAACTGGTTGGAGCCGGTGAGGGCGTTGAACAGGGTGGTCTTGCCGCAGTTGGGGTTGCCCGCCAGGGCAATTCTGATATCCATGACTGAAACCTCTCTTTCCGCGGTTCGCTTTCGCTAACCGCTATTCCTGACAATGGGGCGCGGGCCCCATCTTTCATACCTTGTCAGTGCCGGGGGAAAATGCCGGGGGCTGAGGTCACTGAACCTCGATCATTTCGGTGTCGGCCTTCCGCAGGCTCAGCTCGTAGCCGCGGACGGTGACCTCCATGGGGTCGCCCAGGGGGGCCACCTTGCGGACGTAGACCTCCACGCCCTTGGTGATGCCCATATCCATGATGCGGCGCTTCACCGCGCCCTCGCCGTGCAGCTTCACGACCTTGGCGGTCTCGCCGATGGGGACTTCCTTCAGAGTTTTCATCGCCAGTCTCCTCCTTGTAAAATATACCGTGATAAACGCGCCTGCGCGCCTTTATACCATGATCTTGCGGGCCATCTCCTCGCTGATGGCCACCCGGGCTTCCTTCACGTTGACAATGACGTTCCCGCCCATGGCAGTGATGACGCTGACGTTCCCGCCCACGACAAAGCCCAGGTTCTCCAGGTGCTTCTTCACCTCGGGGCTCCCGCCGATCTTTTTGATGGTGTTCTCCGTGCCAACGTCCGCAAGGCTCAGCGGCAGCATATCCATCCCTCGCTTTCCGGGATTAGCGCTTGCTAACCCCTGGTGTTTGAAACGGGCCAGCCGCGGCTGGCCGGAAACGGCCCAATGATTAGCTCGCGCTAACCAATGCGTCAGAAAAATGATTAGCTCCCGCTAACCAAGTCATATCCTACTCGTGAGGAGGGGATTTGTCAAGGGGATTTTTCCAGATTTTCGCCCGCTTTCCCCCTTTTGTCGGACTGCCCAAAGAGTTCGCCGCAGCTAACTTCCGGATTCGTGCAATGTGTGAATGGGGCTCCGCCCCTCACCTGCGGGCGGGCGGCATTTTTTGTCACGCCCTCAAGAGGATATCTCATGCAGGGGTGGTTGAAACACCTCTGTTTTTCTGGTATTCTGAGAAAGAAATTTCGGTATTCATCGCGATGGCGTTGCAATAAATCCAACACAGGAAGGATGATTCATTATGAAGAACTATTTTTTCCGTGTACGGAGGACGCACGATAAATGATCCTCCAAAATCAATTACGGAGGACAGAAAATGACAGTAGAATCCCTGCTGCCTCAGTTGGAATTTGAACCCATTGCCGAGGAGGCAGTCCGGCAGAAAATCACCAAATGCAGGCGGCAAATTGAGGCGATCGCAGAGACCGCCTATCACGGCAGCGATTTTGATTTTCCGCTTTGCAGGCGGATGCCGTTGACCCGTTTAGCTGCAGTTACATATCTTCTGGCGCAAAAGTACACAGAGTATCAAGCCATCGGCGCGGCGGACGGTATCATTTTGGATACGTTCAGAGACGTTTCCCATCGGGCAGCTCTGTACGATAAACAGTGCGGCAAGATTGGCATTTCCAAAGAGGATGTCATTTGGTTCCGCCACATTATGAATGTACAGATTTTCAAGATTGGTGTGCTGCAATACCAAACGTTCCATATGCTCTATTTGGACGAGGAGACCATCGGCGAGCCCTATATGGTATTTACAGAAAGCCAAAAGAAGAGCCTGCCCATTGGTACGCCTGTGATAAACTGCCATATTCAAAGAGGTGCGAATATCAGTGCGGCTGCAGTCAAGGAATCTCTGGCACGTGCCAGGATGTTTTTCAACGAGTGTTTTAGAACGGTACCGTACCAAGCATTCATTTGCTACAGCTGGCTGCTCTATCCGCCGATGGTACAGAGCCTTCCGGAAAAATCCAACATCAGGCAGTTTGCAGACCTTTTTTCTATCATCGGAGTATGCAGCGACTCATCGCAAGCGAAGGAGAATCTGTTCCGTTACGGCAGGCACGGCTCACCTTGTGCGCCGACATCACTGCAAAGAACGGCAAAGGAACACAAAGAACTTCTTGGCTATGGCTGCGGAGTAATTATGCTGTAACGCACAGCTCTTTCAATTTGACGCAGGAGATCCCCTTTGAAATGGCGGAAGCCATCAAGTACCTGACTCTCATCAACGGATAAAAAAGCGAGGACGGAGCGCTATGCGCTCCGTCCTCTTTTTTAGTTCTTCAGGCTGTGCAGGGGGGCGGGGATGCGGCCGCCTCTTTGAATGAAGTCCGTGCTGGCCTCCCGGTGGACGGGCATCACCGGGGCGGAGCCCAGGAGGCCCCCCATCTCGATGGTGTCCCCCACGGTCTTGCCGGGGGCGGGCAGGACGCGGACGGCGGTGGTCTTGCCGTTGACCATGCCGATGGCGGCCTCGTCGGCGATAATGGCGGAGATGGTGGACGCCGGGGTGTCCCCGGGGACGGCGATCATATCCAGGCCCACGGAGCAGACGCAGGTCATGGCCTCCAGCTTGTCGATGGTCAATGTGCCCTGCCGGGCGGCGGCGATCATGCCCTCATCCTCGCTGACGGGGATGAAGGCCCCGGAGAGCCCGCCCACGCTGGAGGAGGCCATGACGCCGCCCTTCTTCACGGCGTCGTTCAGCAGGGCCAGGGCCGCCGTGGTGCCGTGGGTGCCGCAGACCTCCAGGCCCAGCTCCTCCAGGATCCGGGCCACGCTGTCCCCGATGGCGGGGGTGGGGGCCAGGGACAGATCCACGATGCCGAAGGGCACCCCCAGGCGGCGGCTGGCCTCCTGGGCCACCAGCTGGCCCATGCGGGTGATGCGGAAGGCGGTCTTCTTGATGGTCTCCGCCGCCACGTCCAGGGGCTGGCCCCGGACGCTCTTCAGGGCGTGGTAGACCACGCCGGGGCCGGAGACCCCCACGTTGATGACCTTCTCGGCCTCCCCCACCCCGTGGAAAGCCCCGGCCATGAAGGGGTTGTCCTCCACGGCGTTGCAGAAGACCACCAGCTTCGCGCAGCCCAGGCCGTCCTGGGCCGCCGTGCGGGCGGCGGTGTCCTTCACGATCTCCCCCATCAGGCGGACGGCGTCCATGTTGATGCCCGCCC
Source organism: uncultured Dysosmobacter sp. (assembly GCA_934597465.1). Lineage (GTDB taxonomy): Bacteria > Bacillota > Clostridia > Oscillospirales > Oscillospiraceae > Oscillibacter. The sequence goes on along the minus strand of CAKTSC010000177.1, from coordinate 383 downwards.
GGGTGGAGCCCACATTGACGGAGGAGCAGACCAGCTCCGTCTCGTCGAGAGCCTCCGGGATGGAGCGGAGGAGCTTCTCGTCCGCCGCCGTCATGCCCTTCTGTACGAGGGCCGAGTAGCCGCCGATGAAGTTGACGCCGCAGGCCTTGGCGGCCCGGTCAAGGGCCAGGGCGAAGGGGACGTAGTCCTCCGCGCAGCTGGCGGCGGCCACCAGGGCCATGGGGGTCACGGAGATGCGCTTATTGACGATGGGGATGCCGAACTCCCGCTCGATGGCCTCGCCGGTGGCCACCAGATGCTCGGCATAGCGGGTGATCTTCTCATAGATCTTGGCGCAGGCGGCCTTGGCGTCGGCGTCGCAGCAGGAGAGGAGGGAGATCCCC
>CAKTSC010000176.1 GCA_934597465.1 uncultured Dysosmobacter sp. | reverse complement strand
ATCAAGCTTTATCGGCATTTGTGCGTTTGCGGAGAGTTTCAGAAACAGGCTCGCTTTCGACGATACCTAATTTCATATCTCTCAAACCTCTCTTTATCGGGTTTCGTGTTTTCCGGCTCTCTATTATAGCAGACCCGCCGCGTTGGCGCAAGGGGGCGAATGGGGGCTTCTTCCGATGGGCGCCCGGCCTGCGGGTCTCCGGCGGGGAGCGCTGCCTGGCGCAACTGCGGATTGACAGCCGCGAAAAGCCCGTGCTAGAATTGGAAAAAGATCGATCCAGCAAAATGCGGGGCCGGGCCCCGGAACAACGGAAGGAGACAGCCGCACCGCGTGCGGCGGAAACGCGAGATGGCAAACTTTGTGCTGCGGCAGCCGGTGATCCTCTATGAGACCATTGAGGCCATGTATCAATGGGTCAACGGGATCTCGGTGGAGCGCCGGAAGGCGGAGCTTTTTCGGAAATACGGCCTGCTGCTCAGCGGCGAGGAGCGGGAGCGGATGGAGGCGATCTGCCGCTGCCTCCAGCAGGTGCAGGATCTCTGCGCGGAGCAGCCGGAGGACCCGGCACTGCAGTATTTCTTCGGCAAGTGGGAGACGGAGAGCCAGTGGCAGAACATCTGCCTGGCAAAGCTCATGGTCTTCAGCTTTCTGGACATCCGGGTGACGGACTTTCGGGCCAGCCTGGACCAGACCCTGGCGGCGGCCGAGGCGCGGTTCGCCAAGCCCTACCTGCTGACGGAGGTCAACAGCGGCGGCATGAGCTTCCGCACCCCGGCGGAGGGGGAGGAGGTCCCCGGCCTCATCACCCAGCTGGAGCAGCTGGCTCTGGGGGAGCAGTACTGCTGGCGCATCTATAAGCTGCTGCAGGATTATCCCAAGGCCCTGGCGGAACTGGCCGCCCTGCTGGAGCCCCTGGCCCGGCGCATCGCACCGGTGCTGGCAGAGCTGGCGCCCCTGGTGGAGAAGAGCTATGAGGACTGGAGCGCCTACTTCGCGGAGCACAGCATCTCCGACCTGCTGGAAAACGTCACCAACCAGACCGTCAGCGAGGACGCCATGGATGTCTACATCAACATCAGCCTGATGGCGGTGGGAGACATCATGTATACCTACGACACCGAGGGGGAGAAGCCCTACCGCCAGCTGTACCTGGGGGTGCTGCTGAGCCGGAACTTCCAGATGAACCGTCTGCAGGCCACGGAGGATTCCGTCTGCGGGCTGCTGCGGGTCATCAGCGACCGCAGCAAGTTCGAGCTGCTCCGCCGCATCGGGGACCGCAGCAGCTACTGTCAGGCCCTCTCCCGGGAGATGGGGCTCACCACGGCCACCATTTCCCGCCACATGGCGCTGCTGCTGGACGCAGGCCTAGTCCGGGCCCGGCGCGAGGACAACCGCATCTACTACGATCTGGAGCGGGAGACCCTGGCGGAGCTTTTCGCCACGGCGCAGCGGATCCTCCTCTCGGAGTGAGGGACCTCCGGCAGAAGCACGCCGGAGCTTTACAAGATATTTACACAACGATGGAAAATCGGAAAAACCATGGGTTTTTCCGATTTCTTTTTCCTTTAAACAGGAAAAGAACCCTTGACATCAGCGGCCCCAAGGGATATACTTCCTATATTCCTGATATGATATTACGCGAATGCGTAATATTGTGGCCATGAGCAGAATGCCGAGAAAAGGAGAATCACCATGGGGAAGAAATTTGTGTCCCGTCTGCTGTCGCTGGTACTGTCGGCGGCACTGCTGCTGGGCTGCCTTCCTGCGGCCGCGGCTGCGGATCGTTCCGGTACGCAGGCGCTCCGCTTCACCCAGACGGAGAGCGGAGAGACGCAGGGAGACTATCTCCCGCAGTCTCAGGCGGAGGAGACGGAAGCATCCGTCCCGTATGCCGACACGGACCTGATCCGGGTCAGCATCGTGCTGAAAAGCCCCTCCACGCTGGAGGCGGGCTACGCCGTGGAGAGCATCACGGAGAACGCCGCGACGCAGGCTTACCGCAGCAAGCTTCGGGCGGAGCAGGAGACCGTCAGCCAGCGCATCTCCCGCCAGGTGCTGGACGGGGAGAAGCTGGACGTGGTCTGGAACCTGACGCTGGCGGCCAACATCATCTCCGCCAACGTGGCTTACGGCGACGTGGAGAAGATCGCCGCCGTGCCCGGTGTCTCCCAGGTGCTGCTGGAGCAGCGCTATGAGCCCTGCGTGGTGGACCGGGAAGAGGCGGCGGACCCCAACATGTCCACTTCCACGGAGATGACCGGCACCACCGCGGCCTGGGCCGCCGGTTATACCGGCGCCGGCAGCCGGATCGCCATCATCGATACCGGCACGGACACGGACCACCAGTCCTTCTCGGAGGAGGGCTACCTCCACGCCCTGGCGCTGAACGCCCAGGCGGCGGGGGAGGACCTGGACAGCTATCTTGCCGAACTCCATCTGCTGGATGCCGCCGAGATCCAGGAGAAGCTGCCTCAGCTCAACATCTACGAAACGCTGCAGGGCAAGAACTACACGGCCTCCGACCTCTACCGCACGGAGAAGCTGCCCTTCGGCTTCAACTACATCGACAAGAGCCTGGACATCACCCACGACAATGACAGCCGCAGCGAGCATGGCTCCCATGTGGCGGGCATTGCCGCCGCCAACCGCTTTATCCCCGATGGAAACGGCGGCTTCACCAACGCGCTGGAATCCGTCAAGACCCAGGGCGTTGCGCCGGATGCCCAGATCCTCACCATGAAGGTCTTCGGCGCTCGGGGCGGCGCGTATGAGTCCGACTATATGGTGGCCATTGAGGACGCCATCGTCCTGGGCTGCGACGCGGTGAACCTCTCCCTAGGCACGGGTTTCCCCGGCTGGGACCGCAACAAGGAGGATAGCTACCAGCAGATCCTGGAGAAGCTGACGGAGAGCGGCATCGTGGCCGTGATGTCCGCCGGCAACTCCGGCACCTGGGTGGAGAACAGCAAGAACTCCACGGGTTATCTCTATGCCACGGATGTCAGCATGACCACCACCGGCTCTCCCGGTACGTCCCGGAACGCCCTTTCCGTTGCTTCCGTGGACAATGTGGGCAGCACCGGCTACTACCTGAAGTCCGGTGAGAGCATGATCTTCTACGGCGAGACCGAGTACAAGAACGCCCCCATGGCCACCCTGGCCGGGGAGCAGAAGTACCTCCTCATCGACGGCTACGGCACGGAGGAGGACCTGGCAGCCCTGGGCGACGCCGTGCAGGGCAAGATCCTGGCCTGCTCCCGGGGCAGCATCTCCTTCTTCCAGAAGGGCAACTTCGCCGCTGCTGCCGGCGCCATCGGCACCATCGTCTGCAATAACCAGCCGGGCACCATCAACATGGACCTGACGGACTACACCTATACCGCTCCCTGCATCTCCATCACCCAGGCGGACGGCGCCATCCTGAGATCCAACGCCACTGCGGTGAAGGACGGCCAGGGGAACACCCTCTACTACGAGGGCACCATCACCGTCAGCTCCCAGGTGGCGGTGAGCCGTCCGGAGGAGACCCCGGAGACCTATACCATGAGCTCCTTCAGCTCCTGGGGCATCCCCGGCAGCCTCACCATGAAGCCCGAGATCACCGCCCCCGGCGGCGGCATCTACTCCGTCAACGGCAAGGTGCCCGGCGGGCAGGCGTATGAGAACATGTCCGGCACCTCCATGGCGGCCCCGCAGGTCACCGGCATGACCGCCATGGCGGCGGAGTACATCCGGCAGACGGGCCTTGCGGAAAAGACCGGGAAGAGCGCCCGGCAGCTGGCCCAGTCCCTGCTGATGTCCACGGCAGAGCCTCTACTGGACGGGGACAGCGGCTCCTACTGGCCAATCCTGCAGCAGGGCTCCGGCCTTGCCAACATCGATGCCCTCCTGCGGGCCGACAGCTACCTCACCATGGGCCAGGACGCCACCGCCTCCTGGGAGCTGACGGTGATGGTGCCCTCGTAGTAGAGG
>CAKTSC010000175.1 GCA_934597465.1 uncultured Dysosmobacter sp. | reverse complement strand
CGCCGGTCATCTGATCCACCTGGCCCCGCATATAGGTGCCGATCTCGGTGATGGCCTCGCTGAGGGTCTCGTTGTCCCTGGCCTTCACCAGGTACTCCTGGTTGCTGTTGTCGCCGCCCAGGATCCGGGAGGCGGTGTAGGGATAGACGATGAAGTTATCCATCTGGTAGGCGTTGGAGCTGTCGGGCTCCACCCGGGCGTTGTAGACGCCGATGATGCGGAAGGCATTGCCGTTCACCAGCAGCTCCTTGCCCACGGGGTCGGCGCTGCCGAAGAAGACCTTCGCCGCCTGGGCGCCCAGCACGCAGACCTGCTTGTAGCCCTTGCAGTCCAGCCAGGCGAGATCCCGGCCGCTCCCCACCGTCAGGTTGTTGCAGGCGGAGTACTGATCCGAGCCGTAGTACTGCTGGGGCGGGCTGCTGATGACGTTCCAGTTGTCGTCGTACTGCCACTCCATCTTGGCGGTGGACTTCGTGCCATAGACCGCCGTGGCGCCGCAGGAGGCGGTGGGGGTCACGCCGATCACCAGATCCGGGATGCTGTTGCAGAACTGGTAGAGCTTATCGAAGTAGTCCGGGGCGGGAAGGGGGTTGCCCTGCTCGTCGTAGCTCCAGCTGTAGATGCTGACGGTGATGCGGTTGGTGCCCATGGCCTCGAACTGCTCCATGGACTTGGCCTTCATGCCCTCCATGATGGAGACGATGGTCATGACGGCGGCGATGCCGATGAAGATGGAGAGGATGGTCAGGGCGCTGCGGCCCTTCTTGCCCCAGATGGACTTCCACGCCATCTTGAATGCCTGGCCGATGTTCACTGCCAATCCACCTCCTGCCGCTGATCCGAGATGACCTTGCCGTCGGAGAGGCGCACCATCCGGGGCGCCGTGGCGGCGATGCCGTTGTCGTGGGTGATGAGGATGATGGTGCTGCCCTCCCGGTTGAGCTGCTGGAGGAACTTCAGCACCTGCTGGCCCGTGCGGGAGTCCAGGGCGCCGGTGGGCTCATCCGCCATGATGACGGGAGGATGGGTGGAGATGGCCCGGGCGATGGCCACCCGCTGCTGCTGGCCGCCGGACATCTGGGTGGGATAGTGCCTGCGCCGGTCGGCAAGGCCCACCCGGTTCAGGGCCTCCAGCGCCAGCTCCTTCCGGTCGATGGGATCGATGCCCCGGTAGATGAGGGGCAGCTCCACATTCTCCTGGACGGTGAGGGTCTGGATCAGGTTATACTGCTGGAAGATGAAGCCGATCTGCTGGTTGCGGATGTGGGAGAGCTGCCCGTCGGAGAGATCCTGGACATCCGTGCCGTCCAGAAGGTAGGTGCCCCGGGTGGGGATATCCAGGCAGCCCAGGACGTTCATGAGGGTGGACTTGCCGCAGCCGGACTGGCCCACCACGGCCACGAACTCCCCGTGGTCGATGGTCAGCGAGATGCCGTCCAGCGCGCGGACCTCGCTCTCCAGGCCCTCGCTGTAGATCTTGTAGACATCCCGCAGTTCAATGAGATGCTCTGCCATAGGCGTTAACCCCAGACCTCAGAGGTGATCATCTGGGTGAAGACGGTGGTGCCTTCCTCCACGCCGGACTTGATCTCCACGTTGTAGTCATCGGAAATGCCGATCTCCACCGGCACGGGATAGAAGCCCGCAGGGATCTCCTCGCCGGTATCCGGCAGCTCGATGGCGTTGTCCGGGGCGGAATCCGCCTGGACGTAGACCACCGTCTGCATGTCGCCGGTGTCCAGGGTCACGGTGCGCACCGCCTGCAGGGGCAGCACCAGGCAGCTGTCCACCTGGGAGGCGACCAGGGAGTAGTTGATGGAGCTGTTGACCTGCAGCGTCCCCTCGCTGTTGTCGGCGGAGATGACGATGGGATAGGTGGCGACGCCGTTGGTGACGGTGCTGGCAAGGCTCACGGTATCCACCATGCCGAAGGCCGTATTGTCCCACTGGTTCAGATCCACGCTCATGCCGGGCTGGACGAAGCTGATGTTCCGCTCATCCACCTGGGCGTTGATGATGACGGTGTTGGTGTCGGAAATGGTGACGAGGGTGGTATTGGCCTGCAGCTCCATCCCCGGCGTCACGGAGAGGCCGATGACCTTGCCGTCGATGGGGGCCACGGCATTGCAGTTGGCCAGGTTCTTCTCCGCCTGCTCCAGGGTCTTCCGCGCCTCCTCCAGGCTCTGCTCGATGGAGAAGATCTCGTTCTCGCTGTCCTGGCCGTCGATGCGCACCAGCACCTGGCCGCCGCTGACGCTGAGGTAGTTGAGAAGATTGGCGGAGGTCACGGTGCCGTTGACGGTGGAGCAGAGATCCGAGCTGCGGTTATACTCCAGCTTGCCGCTCTCGTAGGGGTAGACGGCCTGGCCGCCCACGGTCATGCTGGCGCTGGCCTCCATGTCCGCCGTCAGGGTGCCGGGGTTCGTCACCACGATCTCGGCCTCAAAGAGCTTGGAGCCCTCGGGGGTGACGCGGCTCACCATATGTACGCTCTCCACGGTGCCGCTGAGGGTGGTCATGAGGGCCGGGATGGAGACGGTGGCCGTCTGCCCCGCCTTGATCTCCCCGGCGTAGGCGTAGGAGAAGTACTGGGTCAGGCGCATCTTGGTGTCGTCCACCAGGGTCGCCACCTTCTCGCCCTTGGAAATGGGGTCGCCGGGCTGCTTCTCCACCACGTCCATGAGCTTGCCGCTGTAAGCGGCGGCGAGGTTCAGGCCCGCGATGTCCTTGCGGAGGCTGTCCAGCTGCTTCTCATAGCCCTCCACCTGGGAGCGGGCGGACTCTACCGCGGTCTTGGCCGCCGGGGAGTCGATGGTGAAGAGGGGCTGGCCCGCCGTCACCATGTCGCCCTCCGCCACCAGCACATCCAGCACGGTGCCGGGGGTGGTGAGGGTCAGGGTCTCGCTGCTCTTGGCTTTCACGGTGCCGGTGCCCGTCACCTGCGCGGTGATGGAACCGTACTGCACGGTCTCCATGCCGATATCCTTGCTGCCGCCCTTGCCGCCCAGCAGCTTCCAGGCGGCGAAGGCCGCCGCCAGCAACACCACAACGACAATGATGGTGCGGACGCGCTTGCGGCGCTGCTTCTTGCTGAGGGTCTTCTTCTCCGTTCCCGCCTGCGGCGCCGCAGGCGCGTCGGTCTGGAAGGTGTTGCCCTCCTGAACCGGATCCTTGACTTCCGCCATCGTTCGATTCTCCTTTACTTTGCATACTGTGGGGGCGCGGCCCGCCGGGAATGGGGGCGGCGTCCTCCAGGGGGTTTCCACTGTACCGCATAGGTTAGTACAGTTTCCCAGGGAAAGCAACAACAAAAGGGTTACAGTTTTGTTCCTTTTCAGAATGTTAACATTTACCCTGCGGCAGGGTCGGCGTCCCGGCGTCAAACAAAGAAAGAGCGGACTTTCGTCCGCTCTTTCTTCGCTATCCAATGGGTCACGCGGCGGCGGCGGCAGCCTTCCTGGCAGCGGCCTTCTGCCAGAGCACGACGCCGGCCAGCAGCAAAAAGCCGATGAGGTCGCTGACGGTGCCGGGGATCATCATGCAGATGCCGCCCGCCGCCAGCGCCGCCCGGAAGAGCCAGGGGATGTGCCGGAAGAGGTGCCCGTTCAGGGCGGCGGCGATGCCGAAGAGGCCCAGCAGGGCGCTGAGGATGATCTGCGCCACCTCCAGCCAGCTGCTCACGTTGATGAAGAGCATGGCCGGGCTGTAGGCGAAGATATAGGGCACGATGAAAGCCGCGATGGCCAGCTTCGTGGCGTTGACGCCGGTCTTCATGGGGTTGGCCTTGGCGATGGCCGCGCCGGCGTAGGCCGCGAGAGCCACCGGCGGGGTGATGTCCGCCACGATGCCGAAGTAGAACACGAAGAAGTAGGCGGCCATGTCCGGCAGGCCCATCTTGATGAGGATGGGGGCGCAGGTGGAGGCCATGATGCAGTAGTTGGCGGTGGTGGGCACGCCCATGCCCAGCACGATGCAGCA
>CAKTSC010000174.1 GCA_934597465.1 uncultured Dysosmobacter sp. | reverse complement strand
GTTGAAGACGTAGCGGTTGATGAGGGTGCCCACGCCGTGGCGGCGGGTGATGAAGCCCTCCCGCTCCAGGGAGGCCAAAATGTCCCGCAGCTGCGTGCGGCTGATGCCCAGCTTCTCCGCCAGGACGCTCTCCCGGGGAAGGCGGCTGCAGCGGGCGTACTCCCCCGTCTGCATGGCCTGCAGCAGGTACTGCCGGATAGTCCGGGAGGGATCGGGGTAATCATGGTTGGTCATACTCGCACCTCACAGGAAAGATTCTGCTGGATAGGTATTACCAATCTAGTATAACGAAATCTGCCGGGAAACGCAAGAGGAACTTTACCGCTTTCTTCGTCGATTTGCCCGGATTCTCCGGGAAAAAGACCCGCGGGATAGGAGAGGCGGGAGAAAAAGCGCCGGAGAGGGAATTTCTCCTTGTGCCGGGGACTGGGCATGCTATAATATAAAAATGTATGCGTTCCGCTTATGGAGGGCATAACCAGGAGAAAGAACCCCGCCTCCGGGCGGATACCAAGGGAAAGGGATGCGGAGCCAATGAGTGTTGCGTCTGTGATAACCCTGCTGGGAGGGCTGGCCTTCTTCCTCTTCGGCATGTCCCTGATGGGGGACGCCCTGAAGAAGGTGGCCGGCGGAAAGCTGGAGACTACCCTGGGCCGCCTGACCTCCACGCCCCTCAAGGGTGTGCTGCTGGGGGCCTTCGTCACGGCGGTGATCCAGTCCTCCTCCGCCACCACGGTGATGGTGGTGGGCTTCGTCAACTCCGGCATCATGCAGCTGCCCCAGGCCATCGCCATCATCATGGGCGCCAACATCGGCACCACCGCCACGGGCTGGCTTCTGAGCCTTGCCAGCGTGGGCTCCTCCGGCGCCGCCAGCCTCTTCTCCACGGCCACCATCTTCGCCGTGGTGGCGGTCATCGGCATTCTTCTCTATATGACGGGCAAGACCACCGCCAAGAAGAACATCGGCGTCATCCTCCTGGCCCTCAGCGTCCTCATGAGCGGCATGAAGACCATGTCCGCCGCCATGGAGCCCCTCCAGCAGAGCAAATCCTTCCTCCGGATCCTGACGGTGGTGGAGAACCCGGCGGTGGCCATCGGCATCGGCATCGCCGTAACGGCGCTGCTGCAGAGCTGCTCCGCCTCCGTGGGCATCCTCCAGGCCCTCAGCGCCACCGGGGCCATTGGCAGCCGCATCGCCCTCTTCATGATCATCGGCAGCGGCGTGGGCGCCTGCGTGCCGGTGCTGCTCAGCGCCATCGGCGCGAAGAAGAACGCCAGGCGGGCGGCCTTCTCCTACCTCTTCTTTAACCTTCTGGGCGGCGGGATGTTCCTCGTCCTCTTCCTCCTCGCGGACGGCATCTGGGGCCCCTTCCCCTTCCTCACCGGGGCCGCCACCAGCGTGGGCATCGCCCAGATGAACACCGCCTTCAAGGTGGCGGCGGTGCTGCTGGTCTTCCCCCTGCGGGGCCTTCTGGAGCGGATGGCCGTCCGGGCCTTCCCGGACGCGCCGGAGGACGAGGAGGAGAAGGCCCTGGAGACCGACCTTCTGGACGAGCGCTTCCTCCACTACCCCTCCGTCGCCCTGGAGCAGGCCGCCGCCACCGTGGAGCGGATGGCCAAGGCCGCCCAGAAAAACCTCATCCAGTCTGTGGGCCTGCTGGCGGACTACCAGCCCGAGGTCTTCGCCAAGGTGGAGACCCGGGAGGAGCGGGTAGACCGCTTTGAGGACAAGCTGGGCAGCTACCTGGTGCAGCTCTCCTCCCAGGGCCTCTCCGAGGGGGAGAACCGCCACTCCGCCATGCTCCTTCAGAGCCTTACCAACCTGGAGCGCATCTCCGACCACGCCATGAACATCGCGGAGCTGGGCCGGGAGCTCTCCCAGCGGGGGGAGTGCTTCTCCCCGGTGGCCAACGGGAGCCTGGCCGTCTGCGAGGGGGCGGTGGAGGAGATCCTGGGCCTGGCCATCCGGGCCCTGACCCAGAACGACCTGGACGCCGCCCTCCGGGTGGAACCCCTGGAGGACACCATCGACATTCTGACAGAGCGGCTGAAGGCCCAGCACGTGGCCCGGCTCCAGAGCGGACAGTGTACCCTCAGCCGGGGCTTCGTCTTCAACGACTGCGTCAATAACTTCGAGCGGGTGGCCGACCACTGCTCCAACATCGCCCTCATCGTGCTGGAGAACCAGAAGACCCTGGATCTTGCCACCCACTCCAACGTGGAGAACCTGAAGAAGTCCCACCGGGAGGAGTACGAGCGCCTGACAAGGGAGTACGGCGCGGCCTACCTGGACGCCCTGGGCCGCCTGGGGGAACCGGCGGCGGAGGATCCCCAGCTCTCCCTCTTCCCCTGAGGGAAGCCCTGTCCCCCCAACGGAAAGCGGCAAAGACGGCGCTTTGCAAAGCGCCGTCTTTGTGTTATGATACGAGAGAGACCCCACAAAGAGAGACCCCTGCCGCGGAACCCCTCCGCGGAGGAAGGAGACACCATGCAGGCATTGGAATTCGCGATCCTGGACGGGATCCAGAGCGGCTGCCGCTGCGCCTTTCTGGACGCGGTGCTGCCGGTGATCACGGCACTCAGCAACCACGGGGAGATCTGGATCCTCCTGGCGGCGGTGCTGCTGCTGATCCCCAAGACCCGGCGCGCCGGAGCAGTGCTGGCTCTGGCCCTGGTGCTGGATCTCATCCTCTGCAACGGGATCCTGAAGCCCCTCATCGCCCGGGCCCGTCCCTGCGACCTCAACCCCGCCGTGCGGCTGCTGATCCCCCGGCCCGGGGACGATTCCTTCCCCTCCGGCCACGCGGCGGCCAGCTTCACCGCCGTGGGGGCCCTCCGGGCGGCGGACAGCCGCCTCTGGATCCCCGCCTTCGCCCTGGCCCTGGTCATTGCCTTCTCCCGGCTCTACCTCTACGTCCACTGGCCCAGCGACGTGCTGGCCGGGGCGCTGCTGGGGATCCTGCTGGGCTTCGCGGCGGAGCGCATCGTCCGGGCCTGGCGGCAAAAGCGGGGCCTGGGGGCCTGAGCGCGGCAGCCCCGGGGCTGCCGGAAGTCTGGATGGAGGGAGACGCGCCATGAAAACCGTCGCGATCCTGTATCTCTGCATGGGCAAGTACCGCGTTTTCTGGAAGGATTTCTACCTCTCCTCGGAGCGGTACTTCCTGCCGGAGTGCGAGAAGTTCTACTATGTCTTCACCGATGCCCCCAGTGTATTCGGGGAGGAGGACAGCCACATCCGCCGGATCCCCCAGGAGGATCTGGGCTGGCCGGACAATACCCTTCTGCGCTTCCACCTCTTCGACTCCCAGCGGGAGGCCCTTCGGCAGTATGACTGCCTCTTCTTCCTGAACGCCAACTGCCTTTTCGTGGATGAGATCCCCGCCCGGGACTTCCTGCCGGAGAAAGAGGAGCTGCTCCTGGTGGAGCACCCGATCTTTTATGATAAGCCGCCGGACGCCTTCTCCTACGAGCGAGATCCCGCCTCCCGGGCCTGCATCCCCTTGGGGGAGGGACAGCACTACGTCAGCGGCGGCGTCAACGGCGGGAAGGCCGAAGCCTACCTCACCATGGCGGCGGAGCTGAAGGTGCGCATCGACCAGGATAAGGCCAACGGCATCGTGGCGCTGTGGCACGATGAGTCCCATTTGAACCGCTACGCCTACGAGCACGGGAACTACCGCCTTCTGAGCCCCGGCTACTTCTACCCGGAGGGCTGGGACGGGCCCTTCCCGCCCAGGATCCTGGCCCGGGAGAAGACCATTTACTTCAATGTGGACAAGCTCAAGGGACACCGGGTAGACCCCAAGCATAAGCTGAAGCACCTTCTGCGCCGCCTGACCGGCCGGATGATCCGCTTCTAGCCGGGATATCCCCGCCCCTGTCGACCCAGGGCGGAAAGGAAGGGCAAAGCCGGGGCACGGAGTGCCCCGGCTTTGCCGGTTCCCTTATGCGATGAGCTGGGCGATGGACACCACCACCGGCATCGTCACCACCGACAGCAGCGTGTGGAAGGACACCACGCCGGAGGCCAGCACCGGATCGC